>JAIBAS010000541.1 GCA_019695075.1 Promineifilum sp.
GAATCGCAGTGCCCGCGATTCAGGAGAATCGCGCCACGGGCCGGGTAGCGCTACAATCCCGTCATGGCCTACACACAACTGTACTATCATCTCGTCTGGCGCGTCCGCAACGGCGGGCCGCTGCTGACCGCCGCGGCCGAGCCGCTCATCCTCGACTACCTGCGCTGGCGGGCCATTGGGCTGGGCGGAGCGGTGTTCGCGCTGGAGGGCGCGGCCGACCACGTCCATCTCGTCGCCGCCGTCCCGCCGCGCGTCGCCGTCCACGCCTTCGTGGGCCAGGTGCAGCGCAGCGCCGCGACGCGCTTCAACCACCGCACGCCGGAGACGCCGCTGGCCTGGGCCGACGACTACGGCGCGATGACCTTCGACGGCAAGCGGCTGCCCTACGTCATCGCCTACGTCGAGCAGCAGAAGGCCCACCACGCCGCCGGGACGATCATCCCCGTGCTGGAGCGGGTGGACGACCGGCCGCCGGCCCGCGGCGCCGTCCACGAAGCGCCGCCGGCCTATCGCGTGGCGGCGGGGATGGCGGCGTGGTGGGGGGAGATGATGGAGATGGAGTAGAAATTGGAGTAGAAACCGAGTTTCTCAGAAGAAACTCGGTTTCTCTTGGTCTAGGCGTCCAGCAATAAAGCGTGCAGCAGCCCCGCTCGCGGGTCAGCCGGGCCACAGACGTACTCAGCATAGGCCGCAGGTGAGGCAAAATGGCGCAAAACCATCTCTGGCCGCGGCAACGTCCCTGCTCTCAGGCCGATGTAGTCCTGATAACTCGAGAACTCCCACGCTTCCGGCACAGTCACGAAGCCGGCTGTTACCGGGTTCAGATGAACATACCGCGACAGGTGTACCAGGTCTCCGTCGGTAGTCACCGGTCGTGTCTTAAAAGGCCCCTGGAACACGGGGCCAACGCGCCCTTCTTGCTTGTTGATCGCCTTGGTGTAGGACACCGCCAATGGCTGCATCGTCGTTAGGCCGAAATCGTCGCCAACGACGTGAACAATAAGGTGATAGTGGTTAGGCATGAGGCAATAGGCGATGACCACACCCATGTCCGGCGAACAATACTCTCGCAGGCGGCGCAGAAAGAAGACACGGTTGGCGCGGGTAAAGAAGATGTCGCCGAAGTTCACGCCGCGGTTGTAGATGTGATAGATGTGGCCGGCAAAGACGGGGGCCTTGCGCATTGGTGCTCCCCTTTAGAAACCGAGTTTCTTCTTGGAAACTCGGTTTCTATCATTCTCAAGCATTCCAGCATCCGAGTTAACAGGCAAACTGTCGTTTAGAAACCGAGTTTCTCAGAAGAAACTCGGTTTCTAGGCATCAGGCATCAAGAATCAGGATCGGAGAGAGGATCGACCAGCCGGAAGCCGACATCCCTGTACACGAATTGCTCTTCGTGGAAGTACCGGTACGCGACCCGACCGTCGTCGCTCCAAGAGCCGCCGCGCAAAGCTTTGGTTTCTCCTGAGCCAGGGCCTGACGGGTTTACGGCGAGTGAGCGGGCGTAGTAGCCACTATCGTACCAGTCATTTGTCCATTCCGAGACGTTCCCGGCCATGTCCAGCGCGCCGACCCAACTGGCACCGTCGGGGTAGGCTCCCGTCTGGGAAATGTCGCGTACGCAGCCGGACGTGTTAGCCAACCGGCACGACGACGCGCCATTTCCCCACGGAAACTCGAAGCTTTCCGGCCCGCGCGCCGCATATTCCCATTGCGCCTCGGTCGGCAGCCGCCCACCCGCCCATTCGGCGTATGCTGTCGCGTTGTACCAAGTGACTTGGGTGACCGGGTAATCTGCATGCGCCGGGTTGTCGTAATGGCTACCGCGGATGTAGCTTGAGCTGCTCTCCGGCGGCGAGCATGCCTTAGCGGCAACACAGGCCGCATACTGCGCGTTCGTCACCTCCGTCCGATCGATCCAGTAGGCGTCGAGCGTGACCTCGTGTACTGGCCGTTCGTTCTCTTCCCCGTCCTCACTGCCCATCATGAACGACCCGGCCGGCACGTAGACCTGCTCGACAACCACACCGCCGCGCTTGACAATGCGGATGTCGCCCGTTTGCGGCTCCGGCCCCGAGCCGGCTCCACCACCGAACTGCCAGGCCCAGAGCGCTAACGCCACCAACGCCACCAACGCGGCGACGCCCAGCAATTTGTCCAAAACGGGCACACTCCGGTTGACGGCAGGTGGGTTCGCACTGGGCAGCGTTGGCGGCAGGGTTATCGGGGCTGGAGCTGGTGCCATCGGCAAAGCCGACGCGGGCGTCGGCGGTGGTGCGTGCCGCGCCGGCCGGCCCGCCGCCAGCAGCCGCTCGAATGTGGCCGTGCTATCGAGTCGTTGACTAATATTCGGCATCATCGCCGCCACCACCACGGCCGACGTCGCCGCGCTGACGGCCGGGTTGATCTCCCGCGGCGGCGTCAGCACGTCCGCGCCGCTGGCCAAGTCTGGCCCATCGGGCGGCGGTTGCCCGGTCAGCAGCGTGTAGAGCGTCGCGCCGAGGGCGTAGACATCGGTGCGCGGGTCGGTCCGGCCGCGGCCATATTGCTCCGGCGGGCTATAGCCGGGCGTGACCGCCTTGGCCCCAATGGTCGTGCCTTTGTTGGGATCGTAGACCTTGGAGATGCCGAAATCGACTAAAACAGCCCGGCCATCGTCGGTGATGATGATGTTATCCGGCTTGATGTCGCGGTGGACAATTGGCGGCGTGTGCGTGTGGAGGTGGGTTAGGGCAGCACAGATCTGACGCATCCACGGCAGGACTTCGGCCTCGTCCAGCGGCCCGCCACGCTCGCTCAGCAGCGTCGTCAGGCTCTTGCCCTCGACGAAGTCCATGACCAGGTACTGCCCCTGGCCGGGTAGGATGAAGTGGTCGATGACGACGGGCAGGTTGGGGTGACGCAGGCCGGCCAGCAGCTTGGCCTCGCGCTCGAACTGGCGCTGCGCCTGCGGGCCGGTGTCGAAGTTCTCCTTGACCGCCACCGGCCGGTCGAGGGCGGTATCCCAGCCGCGATAGACCGCGCCGAAGCCGCCCTGGCCAACGAGCTTGACGATGCGGTAGCGATTATGGAGGATGACGCCGGTGGCGAGGGTCATAATGACTCCTGCTGCAAATCAGGCCGACACAACCGGGATCATAATCGGCAATAGACGGAAAGGCAATGCTATTGGCTGCCTCCGGCCGTTATGGCTCCGCCACGTGAAGGATCATCGGGATCACGGCGCGATAGGTCGCCGGCGGCTCGGCGTAGACGACGGTAATGGTGTGGGGGGCGGCCGGCATCGTGATGCTGTTGTCCAGGTTTGTGCTGCTGTCGTTGTTCGTGCCATCCCAACCGGCCACGCGCCAACCATTGGCCGGGCCGGCCGTCAGGCTGATGACCTCGCCGGCCACGTACTGCCCCGCCCCACAGCCGGTTGACTTGTTCGGCGTCGCCGTCGGGTCGCTGCCCTGACCGCTGTGGCTGCGGGTCAGGACGTAGCAGGTGATCGGCGCTTGCTCGTAGCTGACGCTGACGGTGTGGTTGGCGGCCGGCATGGTGACGGTGTTGGCCGTGCCGGTGCCGGCGTCGTCGTTCGTGCCATCCCAGCCGGCCACCTGCCAACCCGCCGTCGGACTGGCCGTCAACGCGATGCTCTCCCCGGCGACATACTGGCCGGTGCCGCAACCCGGCGAAAGGGCGGGATCGGCCACGGGGTTGCCACCGCTGCCGCTGTGGGTGCGCGTCAGCGCGTAGCAGACAATGGGCTGCTGGTCGTAGATGACGCTGACACTGTGATTCACCGCCGGCATGGTGACCGTGTTGGTTGTACTGGTGCTGCCGTCGTTATTCGTGCCGCCCCAACCGGCCACGCGCCAGCCGGCTGACGGTGCGGCCGTCAGACTGATAGCCTCCCCAGCGACGTACTGGCCCGCCCCGCAGCCGGTTGACTTGTTGGGTGTCGCTGTTGGGTCGCTGCCCTGGCCGCTGTGGCTGCGGGTCAGCGTGTAGCAGGTAATCGGTATCTGCTCATAGGCGACGCTGACCGTATGGTTGGTCGCAGGCATGGTCACGGTGTTGGTCGTGCTGGTGCTGGCGTCGTTGTTCGTGCCGCCCCAACCGGCCACGCGCCAGCCGGCTGACGGGCTGGCCGACACGCTGATCGCCTCGCCGGCGACGTACTGGCCCGCCCCGCAACCGGTCGATGAGGCGGGCGTAGCCACGGGGTTGTTGCCGCTGCCGCTGTGGCTGCGGGTCAGCGTGTAGCAGGTAATCGGTATCTGCTCATAGGCGACGCTAACCGTATGGTTGGTCGCGGGCATGGTCACGGTGTTGGTCGTGCTGGTGCTGCCGTCGTTGTTCGTGCCGCCCCAACCGGCCACGCGCCAGCCGGCTGACGGGCTGGCCGACACGCTGATAGCCTCCCCAGCGACGTACTGGCCCGCCCCGCAGCCGGTTGACTTGTTGGGCGTCGCTGTTGGGTCGCTGCCCTGGCCGCTGTGGCTGCGGGTCAGCGTGTAGCAGGTAATCGGTATCTGCTCATAGGTCACGCTGACCGTGTGGTTGGCGGCGGGCATGGTCACGGTGTTGGTCGTGTTGGTGCTGGCGTCGTTGTTCGTGCCGCCCCAGCCGGCCACGCGCCAGCCGGCCGCGGGTGTGGCCGTCAGCGTGATGCTCTCGCCGGCCACGTACTGGCCTGCCCCACAGCTGGTTGAGGAGGCGGGCGCGGCCGTCGGGTCGCTCCCCTGGCCGCTGTGTCCACGGGTGAGCGTGTAGCAGCCAGCGATCACCTGCTCATAAACTACACTGACTGTGTAGGCGGCTGCGGGCATCACCACCGTGTTGGTGGTGCTGGTGCTGGCATCATTGTTTGTGCCGTCCCAGCCGGCCACGCGCCAGCCGGCCGCTGGTGTGGCCGACAGCGCGATGCTCTCGCCGGCGACATACTGCCCAGTGCCACAACCCTGCGAAAGGGCAGGATCGGCCACGGGGTTGTTGCCGCTGCCACTGTGGGTGCGGGTCAGCGTGTAGCAGGTAATCGGTATCTGCTCATAGGTCACGCTAACCGTATGGTTGGCCGCGGGCATGGTCACGGTGTTGGTCGTGCTGGTGCTGCCGTCGTTGTTCGTGCCGCCCCAACCGGCCACGCGCCAGCCGGCCGACGGTGCGGCCGCCAGGCTGATAGCCTCCCCAGCGACGTACTGGCCCGCCCCGCAACCGGTCGATGAGGCGGGCGTGGCCACCGGGTTATTGCCACTGCCGCTGTGGCTGCGGGTCAGGGGGTAGCAGGTTGGCGTGGGGTCGCCCTCGCCAGCGCCCCAATCAGGCCCAAAGTCGCGCCCGGGCGTGTTGGTCAACCGCTTGACATCCGAGCCGTCAACCTTCATCGTGTAGATCTCGTAGTCGCCATCGCGATTGGAGTAAAAGACGATTCGGGAGCCATCGGGCGACCAGGCCGGCCCGCGATCAAAGGCCGGGTTGTTGGTCAGATTGGTCTGCCCCTGACCATTAACCTGCATGATGTAGACCTCAGATGTCCCATTGCGGCCGCTGCGGAAGACAATTCGCGTGCCGTCGGGCGACCAGGAAGCGCCAAAATCCTCGGCCGGATCAGTCGTCACCTGGGTCTGATTGCTGCCGTCGGCATTCATCACGTAGACGTCGTCATTGCCAGCGCGATCACTGGAGAAGACGATGTGCTGGCCGTCCGGCGCCCAATCGGGGCCATTGTCATTCGCCGGGTTAGTCGTCAGCCCGGTCTGGTTGCTGCCGTCAGCGTTCATCACGTAGACATTGCTGTTGCCGTCGCGGTCGCTGCGAAAGGCGATCTTCGTGCCGTCCGGCGACCACTGCGGGGCGTGGTCGATTGCCGAATGTGTCGTCAGCCGCTTGACATTACTGCCGTCGGCGTTCATCAGGTAAATATCGGTGTTACCGCCAACCGCCCGAGCGAAGGCAAGCTGCTGACCATCGGGCGAAAAGCCGGCCCGCTCCTCATCCGTCGGTGAATTGGTCAGATTGACCACGTGGCTGCCATCGGGATCCATCGTGAAGAGGTCCCAATTGCCGGTGCGTTCGCTGGCGAAGACGATGCGGCCGTTGCTGACCGCGAGAGTGGCGGCCGGCCGGCCCATGCCCAACAGCAAACAGGGCAGCAGTAAGACAACCATCCACGCCACACGGACACCGCCATGGCGTCGCGTCGGACGCGCCGAAGAAACGCGGAAAATCGTCATTGATCTTTCCCTCAGAGTGCGCCGCTGCCGCGCTGCTCAGTTCGCCACCGGTCAATCAACGCGGAGCGTATAGAGATGGTCTGTGTTGTTCTCGGCCACGACAACGATGCGCACGTAGTAGCGCCCGGGCGGCAGGTTCGACCGGATGAGCACGTGCGGCGGTCTAGCGACGATGTCGCCTATCAGGTTGTTGCCGGCGTCACGCAGATGCAGCTGCGGGTCTTTGCCGGTGATATTCTCCAGCGAGATGGTAACGCTCCGGGTTGTAGATAACTCGAAGTAGAAAAGGTCGTCCCGGTCGTTGGGGTAGCCATGGTAGGTGCGGTTCAGCAGGATGGGGCCATTCGCCTGGGAAAAAACGTTGTTTGGCTCGATCTCCATGGGGCCGAGGAAGTAAGGTCGGCCATAGAGAACGAACGGGATGACGGCGCGATTGCCGAGCGGCCGCTGGGCATAGGTAACAGCGACGGTATAGTTCGCCGCGGGCATGATGATATGGTTGCTCGTGGCCACACTGGTGTCGTTGTCTGTCCCTTGCCACCCGGACACACTCCAGCCGGCCGCCGGTGTAGCCGTCAAGGTAATGCCTTCGCCAGCAACATACTGGCCGGCGCTGCAGCCATCCGACTTGTCGGGCGCGGCCGTCGGGTCGCTCCCCTGGCCGCTGTGTCCACGGGTGAGCGTGTAGCAGCCAGCGATCACCTGCTCATAAACTACACTGACTGTGTAGGCGGCTGCGGGCATCACCACCGTGTTGGTGGTGCTGGTGCTGGCATCATTGTTTGTGCCGTCCCAGCCGGCCACGCGCCAGCCGGCCGCTGGTGTGGCCGACAGCGCGATGCTCTCGCCGGCAACATACTGCCCAGTGCCACAGCCCTGCGAAAGGGCAGGATCGGCCACGGGGTTGTTGCCGCTGCCACTGTGGGTGCGCGTCAGCGTGTAGCAGACGATAGGCTGCTGATCGTAGATGACGGTGACGGTGTGGTTGCCTGCCGGCATGGTCACCGTGTTGGCCGTGCTGGTGCTGGCGTCGTTGTTCGTGCCGCCCCAACCGGCCACGCGCCAGCCGGCCGCCGGGCTGGCCGTCAGGCTGATGGATTGCCCGGCGGTGTACTGGCCTGTGCCGCAACCGGTCGATGAGGCGGGCGTAGCCACAGGGTTATTGCCGCTGCCGCTGTGGGTGCGGGTCAGCGTGTAGCAGGTGATCGGTATCTGCTCATAAGCAACGCTGACCGTATGGTTGGCCGCGGGCATGGTGACGGTGTTGGTCGTGCTGGTGCTGGCGTCGTTGTTCGTGCCGCCCCAACCGGCCACGCGCCAGCCATTGGTCGGGCTGGCCGTCAGGCTGATGGATTGCCCGGCGGTGTACTGGCCCGTGCCGCAACCGGTCGATGAGGCGGGCGTAGCCACAGGGTTGTTGCCGCTGCCGCTGTGGGTGCGGGTCAGCGTGTAGCAGGTGATCGGTATCTGCTCATAAGCAACGCTGACCGTATGGTTGGCCGCGGGCATGGTGACGGTGTTGGTCGTGCTGGTGCTGCCGTCGTTGTTCGTGCCGCCCCAGCCGGCCACGCGCCAGCCGGTCTCCGGGCTGGCCGTCAGGCTGATGGATTGCCCGGCGGTGTACTGGCCTGTGCCGCAACCGGTCGATGAGGCGGGCGTAGCCACAGGGTTGTTGCCGCTGCCGCTGTGGGTGCGGGTCAGCGTGTAGCAGGTAATCGGTATCTGCTCATAAGCAACGCTGACGGTGTGGTTGCCTGCCGGCATGGTGACGGTGTTGGTCGTGTTGGTGCTGCCGTCGTTGTTCGTGCCGCCCCAGCCGGCCACGCGCCAGCCGGCCGACGGACTGGCCGACAGGCTGATGACCTCTCCGGCCACGTACTGGCCTGCCCCGCAGCCGGTTGACTTGTTGGGCGTCGCCGTCGGGTCGCTGCCCTGGCCGGTGTGGTTGCGTGTCAGGGTGTAGCAGGTGGCCGTGGCTGTCTGGTAGAGCGATAGACCGCGCGGCTGATCAACGCCGTCGGCAGCTGAGAACAGCAGCTGGTTGTTGCTGGTGTCAGCGTTGGCGCGGTGAATCTCATTCGCGCTGAAATCGCTCCAGTAGACCTGGCCGGTGTTCGGATCGACGAGGACATAGCGCGGGTCGGGCAAGTTGAGCCAGAGCGTCGGGTTGCCGCCGGCCAGTGTGGCCGTGTAGATCGCGCCCTGAGTGCTGTTGATCCAGTAGATGCGCCCGCGCGCCACATCAACGGCGATATCGAGCGGCACGCTGTTCGCGTCCAGGGGAATGATTTTCGTCTTGTTAGCGCCGCCTAGCGTCGCGCGCCAGACCCCCGGTGGTTCTTGCTCTGTCCAGTAGAGGAAACCATTGGTGGAATCGGCGGCCACGCCAACCGGCAAGCCCAGACCGCTTAGCACCGTCACGATGTTGGAGCCGTCGAGATTGGCGCGCTGGATGCGGTTGGTACCGTTGTTCTCCGTCCAGTAGAGCCTATTCGCGCTGGCGTCGAGGGTCAGGCGGTCGGGATTCGACATGTCTCCGCTGAGCGATTCGGCGCCGGTGCAATTGAGGTTTGCGCGGCGGAGGCGGTTGGTGCTGCGCTCCAGCCAATAGAGCTTGCCGCCCGCCACGTCGACAACCGTGCCGCGTACATCTTCGGCAATCGTCAGACAGGTGACCGGCGTTCCGCTCCCGTCAGCATTGCCCTTCAGCAGGACGTCGCTGGGATTCTCATGCCAGAAGAGTGACACGGCGACGTTCGACTGGGTAATGCCCGTGTCCTGAGCCAGCGTATCGCGGTTGGCCAGCAACACCACAAGAGATACGAGCACAACACAGACAATAAGAGAGGTGATTTTTCTGGACACGCTTCCCTCCATGACCGTTCTGTAGACGAGTACACGTACCACGGAAAGCCGTCAGGCGCACGATCCCCTGTGGCGCAGGCCGGCCGGCTCCGACTGCAACTAGCGCTAGTATAGCAAGAACGGCTGGCGACTGAAAGGAAGTCTAGGCCGAAACGCCAACGGCCGGAGCCGACAGAGATTCCTCTCCATCGACCCCGGCCGTCCCAGCCAAAAGGCGCTTCTGCCCCAGAGCCACCGCCAAGTCGGAAGAAGACCTCACGCAAAGCCGCAAAGTAAGCCAAGGACGCCAAGGAGAAGCTCGATCATCGGCTGTTTCTTCTTTGCGCCTTTTGCCCCTTAGCGCCTTCGCGTGAGCTCTTATTAACTCGTGATACCCCGTTGCGTCAGCCGCTCTAGTTCAGCGCCGCCACCCGCTCATTGAACTGGACGATGAGCTTGTCGATCTGCTTATCCATCCCATGGATGCTCGTCCAGTACTCCGGGTCGTACCACTGGGCCATCAGTTCCTCATACGTCCGGCCCTGCTGCTCCACCCAGGTGTAGTACTTCAGGTTGTGGACGCGCTTGCGGTCGACGTAGCTTAGCTCCAGCAGGTTGTCGGTGCTCTCGCCCATCAGGTAGCGGTGGTAGACGCCGGCGGCGGTCAGCGGCGTGAACTCGCCCTCCAACTCGCGGTACTCGTCGATGCGGCTGCCGTACATCTCCATCGAGTCGGTGGCGATGGTCATGACCACGTCGTTCGGCCCCATCTCGTAGTACTTGGCCATCTTGACCGCCGAGAGCATGTTGCTGATGCTGCTGATGCCCAGTTCCGGCAAGCGGGCGATGAGGTCGGCGCCGACGCCCTGCGCGGCCAGATACTCCTGGCCGGCCGGCTCGTTGAACAGGCGCATAATGGCCACGGGCGCGGCGTCGTCGATGGCCACGACCATGTCGGTGTTGCGGACGTTGTGGATCCACGGCACGTGCTTGTCGCCGATGCCCTCGATGCGGTGGGCGCCGAAGCCGTTGTTGAGCAGTGTCGGGCACTGCAACGCCTCGCTGGCGCAGATGACGCTGCCGGGGTACTGCTCCTTCATGTAGTCGCCGCTGGCGATCGTGCCGGCCGAGCCGGTGGCCGAGGCCATGCCGCGGTAGTGATCCTTCGGCCCCAGCAGGCTTTGCAGCGCTTCCTGCATCGCCGGGCCGGTGACGCTGTAGTGCCACAGGTAGTTGCCGAACTCCTCGAACTGGTTGAAGATGGACAGATCTTCGCCCGACGCGCGCAACTCCCAGCACTTGTCGAAGATCTCCTTGACGTTGCTCTCCGAGCCGGGCGTTTTGATGATCTCGCCGGCCACGCTCTGCAACCACTCGAAGCGCTCGCGGCTCATGCCTTCGGGCAGGATGGCGATCGATTCGCAGCCCAGCAGGTTGGAGTCGTAGGCCCCGCCGCGGCAGTAGTTGCCGGTGCTGGGCCAGACGGCCTTCTGCGTCGTCGGGTCGAACTGGCCGGTGACGAGGCGCGGGGCCAGGCAGCCAAAGGCCGCGCCGACCTTGTGCGCGCCGGTGGGGAACCACTTGCCGACGATGGTGACCACCCGGGCGGGCACGCCGGTGATGGCGCTGGGGAACTCGATGACGTTGACGCCGCCGTAGCCGCCGCCCCGCGCCACCGGCTGGTTGTGCCAGTTGATGCGGAAGAGGTTGATCGGGTTCAGGTCCCACAGGCCGACGCCGGCCAGGCTGCGCTTCACGTCGTCGGGGATCAGCGCCGGGTTGCGCTGCTGCGCGAAGGTCGGAATGATGATGTGGCGCTCGTGGGCACGCTGGACGGCGCGCGCCAGGGCCTCTTCGTGGATGGTCAGGTCGATCATGGCATGTCTCCTGGGGAGGGTTGGTCAGAGTGCGTGGCGGCCTTGCCGCTATTGGTCATATTGTATGACTATATTACCAATATGGCAAGTATTGTATTGTAGCGCGGGATGGTA
>JAIBAS010000415.1 GCA_019695075.1 Promineifilum sp.
TCCGACGGCCGCGCCCGTCCTGGCCGTGCCCGACTACACCACCGCCACCGCCGGCCAGCCGGTGGTTGTGCCGCTGGCTTTCAGCAACGGCGGCCATGCTATCGACACCATCTTCTTCGTCCTGTCCTATGACGCCACGCTGCTGACGCTGGACGCGACCGACGCCAACGACGACGGCATCCCCGACAGCATCGCCCCCACTCTGCCCGATGGCTACCGGCTGATACCCTCCATCGACATCGTTGGCGGCGAGGGGCGGTTCCAGGCGCTCATCTACCCCAGCCCCGGCAGCGCGCCGCTGCCCAACGGCGATTTGGCGACGCTGACTTTCGACGTGCCCTGGCGGCCGACGCCCGTGCCGACCTACCTCGACTTCCTCGCATCGCCCGCGCCCTTCTTCGCCAACACCGATGATGAGGTTGTGCCCGGCAACTTCGCCGGCGGGATGATCGACATCAGCCAGATCCCGACGCTGACGCCCACGCCCTCGCGCACGCCGACGCCGACCATCTCGCCCACGCCGTCGGCCACAGCGACCGCGACCGCAACGGCGTCGCCGACCCCATCGCCGACGGCCACGGCCACACTGTCGCCCACCGCATCGCTGACGCCGACGGCCACCACGTCGCCCACCATAACACAAACCCCGTCGGCCACGCCCACGCCATCGACGACGCCCACAGCGACCGCGACCGCGTCGCCCACAGCGACCGCGACCACGTCGCCCACGGCCTCGATCACGCCGACGCCCTCGCGCACGCCCACGCCCGCGCCCGTCTACCTGCCGGCGCTGCTCTTCGGCGCGTCGCCCACGCCGACGGCGACGGCGACAAAGGTAGCCACGGCGACAATGACCGCCACAGCAACAACGGCCGCCACAGCCACAACGACAGCGACAGCGACAGCCATAGCCACGGCCACACAGACACCTACATTAACAGCCACGACAACGCCGACATCCACGCCAACGGCGACAGCCAGCGCGACGGCCACAGCCACAGCCACGCCAAGCGCGACCGCGACGGCCACAACAACGGCCGCGCCCACGACAACCGGCACGCCCACACTCACGCCGACGCCCTCACGGACGCCCGCACCCATTTATCTGCCGGCGCTGCTCTTCGGCGCGTCGCCCACGCCAACGGCCACGGCGACCGCCTCGCCGACGGCCACGCCCACAGCCACCGGCACGGCCACGCCCACCCGGCCGCCCACCAAGACCCCCACGGTAACGCCCACACGGCCGACCTCCACGCCCACGCCGACAGCCACCCGGCCGCCCGATCGCTGCACCGACCTGATCGGCAACGGCGGCTTCGAGGACAACGATGGCTGGCAGATCAACGCCAACGCCTTCCCCGCCCGCTACGTCATCTCCCCGGTCTATAGCGGGCTGCGGGCCATGCAGATCGGCATCGTCCGGCCGCAAGACAACGTCTACAGTTACTCATCCATCCAGCAGACGCTCTTCATTCCCGCCGGGCCGCCGTCGGTGGCGCTCAGCTTCCAACTCTTCGCCACGACAACGGGTACGCGGGCCGCGGCCCTGACACCGCCGCCGGTTGTGCCCACCTCGCCGCTCGACCGGGCCAAACTGAGCGACGATGTGCAGATGGTGCTGCTGTTCGACAGCAGCGGGCAGCAACACGTCTTGCTCTTCCAACGGCAGTGGTATAGCCAGTGGCAGCGGCACGTCATCGACCTGAGCGCCTTCCGCGGTCAGGCCGTGACACTCTACTTCGGGGTCTTCAATAACGGCGCGGGCGGGATCACGGGCATGGCCGTGGACGACGTGGCCGTGACCTACTGCCTGCCCTAGCGCTCGGAGCCGGTCGCCACCAGCCGGAAGCCGATGGAGGCCTGGCAGTGGCGAGGGCCGGCCGCGCCGCGCAGCCAGGAGGTTTCCGGGTCGGCCCAGGAGCCGCCCTTGAGCACCATCAGGTCCGGGTCGCGGTCATAGCGCGTCGTTGTCCACTCCCAGACGTTGCCGGCCATGTCGGCCGCGCCATAGGGGCTATCGCCGTCGGGCGAGAAGCGGCCGACGGGCGACGTGCCATTCAGCACGCGGCCATAGTTGAGCAGACGGGGCGAGGGCGCGCCATTGCCCCAGGGGAACACCCGGCTGTCGCCGCCGCGGGCGGCCTTCTCCCACTCCATCTCCGTGGGCAAGCGCAGCCCGGCCCACTGGGCAAAAGCCTCGGCATCGACAGAGCTGAGCTGCACGACCGGATGCTGCCACTTGTTGTCGATGGTTGAGTCCGGCCCAACCGGCTGCCGCCAGTAGGCCCCCGTCTGCCGCACCCACTTGCCGTCGCGCAACACGCGGCCGTAGCCCTTTTGCTCGGCGATGGTCCGGTAACCGGTGGCGCGGACGAAGTGGTCGAACTGGAAGTTGGTCACTTCGTAGCGGCCGATCCAGAACGCCTCCAGTTCCACCGTCTGGCGGGTGTCGCCGAAGAAGAAGCGACCGGCGGGCACGCGCACGAACTCGATGCCGCTGCGCAGGTGCGTCCAGCGCTCGCCGGTGGGCATGTCGGTGGCCAAGTCGGTCAGGGCGCGGAAGCCGATATAGGGCGTCAGGCGCGTGGCGCTGGCTTCCAGCCGATAGGTGACCTGATTGTTCTCCTGGTCAAAGGGCCACGCCCCGCCGCGGACGATGCGCATCCCCTCTGTATCGCCGGGCGTGCTGGTCCACTCGCTGACGTTGCCGGCCATGTCGCCGCAGCCATAGGGGCTGTCGCTTTGCGGCGAGTAGCGGCCGACGGACGTCGTGCCCAGCGTAGCGTGGTCGCAGTTGCAGAGATCGGGCGTCGGCGGGTCGTCGCCCCAGGGGTAGGCGCGGCCGTCGGCCCCCCGCGCCGCTTTCTCCCACTCTTCTTCGGATGGCAGCCGCATGCCCGCCCAGTCGCAATAGGCCCGCGCGTCGGCCCAGCTCACCAACACCACCGGGTGCGTCGCCTTGCCGGGCGGATGGTCGCGTGTGGACGGATTCCAGTTGTAGGCCTTGGCCCATTCGGCGTCGATGAGGGGCACGGGCTGGCCGGGGTTGGCATTGATGAAACGCTTGTAGTCGGCGTTGGTGACCTGATAGCGCCCGATCCAGAACTCGCCCGTTTGCGCCGGCTGCCGCTCCGGGCCATAGAGGAATCCACCCGCGGGCACATGGGCCAGGGCCATCTCCGTCGGCGCGTGGATGCGATAGGTGGGCTGGCGCGGGTAATTCCCCGGCACGTGATCGGGCAAGACGACGGGACGTGGGCCGGGACGGGGCCACGGCGCGGGCGGGTTGAGGAAGCAGGTGCGCCG
>JAIBAS010000508.1 GCA_019695075.1 Promineifilum sp.
ACCACCGGCCGGAGAACAGCCGCAAGCTTTCCAGCGCCCCGGACTATGGGGCGACGCCGGGGAATCTGGCCCTGGCCTCCAGCCGGCCGCGGAAGCCGGGCGAGCTGCCGGAGTTCGACCGCGACGCCCTGCTCATCCTGGGCCGGTGTCGCCGTTTGCTCCGGCCGGCCGGCATCGCCGTCTGGGTGACCAAGGACTACATCCGCGACGGCCGGCGCGTGCCCTTCTCCGACCGCTGGGAAGCGCTGTGCGGCCGGGCCGGGTTCGTCTGCGTCCAGCGCGTCCGGGCGATGCTCATCGATCCGCCGGCATTTCAGTTGACGATCGACGGCACGGCCGCGCCGGCGTACAAGCAGTACAAGAGCCAATGGCGGCGGGACGCGGAAAGCAAGGGCGCGCCACGCATCGACCATGAGGACGTGCGGTTTTTTGTGAAGCGGACGGAGAACTGACAGAACTCCACCACACAGCGGATTCTGCGCATCTTGACATCACAGTGACTTCACTGCTACAATGGCGTAATCAACATGACATCACATTGACGTCAAAAGCAGGTGCAAAGGATGCAAACGACCGTAATCGCCATCTATAATCCGAAGGGCGGCGTCGGCAAAACGGAGACGGCTGTCGCTCTGGCCACCGGCATCGCCGCCAAGCATGCCCATGAAGGTCGCGACGAGCCGGTGCTCCTGGTTGACCTCGACCGTCAAGGCAACTGTGCCCACCGGTTGCGCGTTCACCAATTGACCTACGACCCGGACACAAACCCTGACGGGCCTTGCATTAGCGCCTTGCTGACCGGCCGCGCCGCCATCGAAGATTCCATTCTGCAGGACGTGCGGCCTAATCTCGACCTGCTGCCATCAACCCCAGAGATCTCTATCGCCGTCGATGAGTTGCAGGACGCTGACCGCCGTGCCATGACACATGGGCGAACGCCGCGCGGCCACGTCTGGCTCGATGACGTTCTCAGCCAGCGACTGGCCCCGGCGTTGGGGGTCTACCGCTACATCATCATCGATTGCCCGCCCGACATGGACCGTCTCAAGCGGCCACTCTTCCGCTTTGCTGACCACGTCATTGCGCCGACGCAGCTATCCTCGATTCCAGTGCGCATGACCGCGCGCAATACCCGTGAGATTGACACGTTCAAAGAGCACGCTCAGTTATTTCTTGTTCTGCCGACGATGACCAGCCCCGTCAACCAGGGCCAGCCGTCATACATCGAAGAGCGAGTGCTGCTGCAAGGACTCCTCAAGACGTTCGGCAAGACAGTCATCGCCGAGCCTATCCCGCGGAGCATTCACTACTCTGAGGCGGCGGCCGCCGGCCAGAGCATCTACGAGTACAACAAAGAGACCGGCCGCCACTATGGCCGTCTGGTCGAACGAGTAACCCGCTATGTCTAAAGCCACCCGCAACAGCCGATTTAGCCAGCCCCGGGACGAACTGGCCGAAGTCACGCCCGCCGTTGTCCGGCGCGCGACCGGCCGTAAAGGCAAAGGCATGCAAGCGGGGCAATACATCCGCCGGCAATTCACCTTCTATCCAGAGACGTTGAAGGACATTGAGGCCTTTGCTGAGGAGCTGGGTGTGGCCGAGGCGGAGATGGCCCGCTGGTGCATGGAGCGGGGGTTGAAGGCCCTCCATGACGGGGAGCGGCCGCGCACCGTCTCCATTGAAAAGGTCACGCTCGTGCGGCCGACGCAGATACCATGAGCCAGATCAAAGGAACCCGCACCCGTTCATGAAATACCACTACTTCTTTCCCCACGGCCGTCCGCAGAACGGCCATGTCGTCTACGCCGTCTACAAGTACACCGACGGTAACAAGAACGCCGTCAGACTTCAGGACGGCTTCGCCACATCCGAAGACGCCTACGAGTACGCCAAGGAACAGGCCGAGCAGCTTGACCGGGCCATCAATGGCGAGCGTTCCATCGTTCTCTGGTTCCAAGTGCCTCAGGAGGCTCTCAACGACCTTTTCAAGAACGATCCTAGCCCGCGTAAGGCGTGGGCCGTCAGGCAGTAAGAACACACCACCTAGGCAACAACCATGAGCCAGCCAGCTCAACCTCTGGGCGACGGCCGATGCTGACCGGCCGCCGCCAGAACTTCCACCACAGTAAACTCCCCCAGCCCGGAGAAATGGGCACCATCATCACCGGCTATGACCGCTTTGGCGGCCCCTATTACTACGGCGGCCGGCGACGCACGTGCATCGTCGAATCCTTCCCCCTCACCGATAGCCCCGACTACCGTTACAGCATCGGCATCCACACCGTCACCGTCCGCTTTCTGGACAACCAGGAAAGACGGCGTTGCAGCGGTGTAAATTTCCAGCCACTCGCCTGCTAAACTGGCGTCGTCAGATAAGCTGACGCCACGCACACAACCGATGCAACTACCATGGCACCGAGACTCAAGACCTCAGGCAATTCGGTCGCGCCCCGGCGCGGCGAGCTCGAACACATCGAACAGGTTCACCTTATTCTCTGGACCGACGGCGGGGAGATCGCCGACCGCTACCCCAACGCCCGCAAGATCTTCGCCATCCCCAACGGCGGGCACCGCAACGTCGTCGTTGCCGGCAAGCTCAAGGCCGAAGGCGTCCGCGCCGGCGTCCCCGACCTGTGCTTTCCTGAAGCCAGGGGCGGCTACTTCGGCCTGTGGATCGAAATGAAGGTCAGGCCCAACCGGCCGAGCGCGGAGCAGCTGCAGCGCATGGCCCAACTCAATGCCGACGGCTACCTGGCCGTCACCTGCTGGAGCGCGGAGGAAGCACAGACAATTCTGAGTTGGTACCTGTCGCTTGCCCCCACACCGCAACGTGTCGCCGCTACCCGGCCTGTTACCTGTCTCTCGTAGACGAACTAGGTCTCATCCCTGACGTCGTAGTCCCATAGACGACGGCAGGCATCCTGTTACTGCACCCCAGTTGCAGACAAAAGAGGAGTGTTCGTTACCACCAACCAAGCCATGAACGCCCAATCCAGTACCCACGACTACGCCCTTGTCATCTTTAGCGACTACTGCCGGAGCGGCTACGAAAACGATCCCCAACTCGCGGTCATTGATGAAGAAGTTCTGCGGGCCCGCCGCGCGACCTGCGTCGAACCGATCAGACAAGTCCTGAAAGCTCTGGAATGCGAGCACGCTATCCCAGACGACACCATCGCCCAATTCCATGCCACGCTCTACACACGCGACCGGCTCTTCATCACCTATGGCAATGAAGAGAGCTTTGACTTCATCTACGACAACGCCGCCCACATCGAAGCCGAAGACATCCTGAACGCCCTGAGT
>JAIBAS010000182.1 GCA_019695075.1 Promineifilum sp.
GGCGTCGCGGGCGATGGCTTCGGCCGGCAGCCCATCGGCGGCCAGGTCGTGGCGCAACTGCGCGCCCATCGCCGCCGCCAGCCGCGCCCTGGTCGCGCCGTCGGTCATCACGACGAAGCGCCACGGCTGGCGGTTGTGGGCTGACGGAGCCTGGGTGGCCGCCGTCAGCAGGCGATCGATGATCTCCGGCGGGATGGGCTGGCCGGTGTAGCGGCGGATGGAGCGGCGGCTGAGGAGCAATTCCAGCGGGTCGGTCATGCGCCCGATTGTAGCCGCTAGAAGCAAAGAAGCCCTGCCGGGACAGCAGGGCTTTTTGCGGGAAGAGGAGAAAAAGGAGGACTATTTGTGTTGCCGAATGATGTCGTTATCATACGGGCAATGACACCTTTTGTCGCGCAAGCGGGATACAGCCGCAGTGTAAACTGGTTTACACCTGGCCCGGCCGGGGGGCGCGCCCACGACCGATGAGCGCCGCCTGCCCCAACTGCGGCAAGCCCGTGCTGCCGATCGACACCACCTGCTGGCACTGCGGCTACGCCCTGCCCAAACGGCCGAAGGCCCCGCCGCCCGCCCGCGCCCCACGCCAGACCCCGGCTGCCGGGTCTGTCTCGGCCGCTGAGTCGGCCGCGGCCGATTATGACCTGCGCGCCCTGGCCATCTATGGCCTGCTGACGGTAGCCGTCGTCGTGGCACTGTGGCTGGTCATGCGCGCCCTGGGGCAGCAGCCGGTGCTTGTGCGCAGCGCCGCGCTGGCCGGCGGCGACTGGGTGTCCGTCACCGACGCGGATTTGCGCTACACCCTTAGCCTGCCCGCCGGCTGGCAGTGGCTCGACGTGGGCTATCGCGACCAGGAGGCGTTGCTGGCCGCGGTCATCAAGCGGCAGGGCTACGTCGCCCAGGCGCTCGACCCGCTCGGCCAGGCCGCCGGCGACGTGGCCACGCTGGCCGTGGCCGCCAACACGCGCGATCTGAACGGCCCCGATCCGATCCCCTTCGTCGTCGTCGGCCGCAGCGAACGCCTGGCCAACCTGTCGCCGGAGGACGCCCTGGCTCTGCTGGCCGGGCGCGACCCGGCAGTGGCGGAAACGGCCATCGACCGCCATCTGGCCGGGCAGCCACAGGCGCGCTTCGACCTTCTGGACTCCGCCAATAGCTACCAGTGCCGCCACCTCTTCGTGGCCGACGCCGGCGCGGGCGGTTACCTCGTAGCCGCCTGCGCGCCGCCGGCCGAATACGGCCGCCTGCGGTCGACGCTGGACGCAATCCTCGACAGCTTCCAACTGCTACAGCGCTGATTCGGCTATAATGAGCCGTATGACCGCCCTCGAACTGCCGGACGACGCCATCCGGATCATTGACCATACCGCCGACTGGGCGCTGCGCGTTCGCGCCGGCGACCTGCCCGAGTTGTTCCGCCGCGCCGCCGTCGGCATGGCCCGGTTGCTGGCCGGCGACCTGGCAGCCGTGCCGCTGGATGAGACGCGGACGCTGGCCGTGGCCGCCGACGACGCCGAGGGGCTGCTGGTGGAGTGGCTGGGCGAACTGGCCTACTGGGCCGAGCGCGACGGCTTCGTCGCCCCGCAGGTCGAGTGGGAGGCGTTTTTGCCCACGTCCCTGGCGGCGACTGTCCGCGGCGGCCGGCCGGCCGAACTACAGAAACATATCAAGGCCGTCACTTACCACGATCTGGCCATTCGCCCCATCGGCGACGGCCTGGAAGCGACCATCGTCTTTGACGTGTAGCCGCCCGGCTCTGGCCGGACGGCCGAGGAGAACCGCATGAATCAGTCGGACTTCAAGCGCATTTCGCCCTACCTGTACGAGATTCCGCGCTCGTACCGCGGGGACATGCGCGCCCCGGCGCGCTTCTACGCCGATGCCGAACTGCTGCAACAGGCCCTTGGCGACAAGAGCCTCGACCAACTGGTCAACAGTGCCACGTTGCCCGGCATCGTCGCCTACGCGCTGGCCATGCCCGACATCCACCAGGGCTACGGCTTCCCCATCGGCGGCGTCGTCGCCACGGAGACGCCCGACGGGGTCATCTCGCCCGGCGGCGTGGGCTACGACATCAACTGCGGCGTGCGGCTGCTGGGCACGCGCCTGAGCCGTGAGGACGTGGCTCCCTACCTGGACGATCTGGCCACGCAGCTCCAGCGCAACTGCCCCCACGGCGTTGGCCGCGGCGGCGCGTTCACCCTCAACCGCAAGGAGATGGCCGAGGTCGTCCGCGAGGGCGCGCGCTGGGCGCTGAAGCACGGCTACGCCACGGAGATGGACCTGGAGCGCACCGAGGAGAACGGCCGCATCGCCGGGGCCGACCCCGATAAGATCGGCCCGCGCGCCTATGAGCGCGCCGCCGACCAACTGGGCACGCTGGGCGCGGGCAACCACTTCATCGAGGTCGATGTCGTCGATGAGGTCTTCGACGAGACGGCCGCGGCGGCGATGGGTCTCTTCCCCGGCCAGATCGTGGCCCAGATTCATTGCGGCTCGCGCGGCTTCGGCCACCAGGTCTGCACCGACTACGTGGCCCGCTTCCAGAAGGTCGTCCACAAGTACGGCATCACGCTGCCCGACCGCGAACTGGTCTGCGCGCCGCTGAACAGCCCGGAGGGGCAAGATTACCTGGCGGCCATGAAGGGCGCGGCCAACTTCGCCTTCTGCAACCGCCAACTGCTGACCCACCTCATCCGCCGCAGCTTCGACGAGACCCTACGCGGCAAGGTGGCCAATGCCGCCGTCTACCAGGTCTACGACATCGCTCATAACATGGCCAAGATCGAAGAGCACGAGGTCGACGGCCGGCGCATGTCGGTCTGCGTCCATCGCAAGGGGGCCACGCGGGCGTTCGGCCCCGGCTCGCCGGTGCTGCCGGCCGTCTACCGCGACATCGGCCAGCCCGTCCTCGTGCCCGGCTCGATGGGCACGGCCAGCTGGGTGCTGGTGGGCACGGAGGGATCGATGGCCCAGAGCTTCGGCTCCACCTGTCACGGCGCGGGGCGCATGATGAGCCGGTCGCGGGCCAAGCGGGAAGTTCAGGGTGGCGAGTTGCGTCGCGAACTGGAGAGCCGCGGCATCCGCGTGCGCGCCGGCAGCCTGGCCGGGCTGGCCGAGGAAGCGCCGGAGGCCTACAAGGACGTCGATCGGGTCATCGAAGTCGTTCATGGCGCGGGCATCGCCCGCAAGGTCGCTCGCCTGGTGCCGGTGGCCGTGGTGAAGGGCTGAGATGGACGCCCGCCGCGGGCGCTTGCGCCTGCCGCGCCTGCCGTTCGGCCGGCAAACGCCGCTGCCGGCCGCGCCG
>JAIBAS010000599.1 GCA_019695075.1 Promineifilum sp.
CGTGGCCGTGGCGGCCCTACTCGACGGCGCGCCGCCGGGCGGGCTGAGCGACCAGGAGCGTTACGTCTGCGCGCAACTGGAGGCCGCCGGCGGGGCGTGCTGGTTCATGGCCGACGACGCCGGCCGCCGCATCCACGGCCGCTACCGTTACCTGCACGCTAAATATCTGGTCATCGACGACCGCATCGCCGCCGTCAGCAGCGAGAACTTCAGCCCCGACAGCCTGCCCGACGACGACAAGAGCGACGGCACGTGGGGGCATCGCGGCGTCGTGCTCATCACCGACGCTCGCGCCGTGGCCACCTACCTGGCCGCCCTTTTCGCCGCCGACCTGGACATTGCCCATGCCGACCTGCGCCGCTGGACGGCGGCCGACCCCGTCTACGGCGCGCCGCCGGCCGGCTTCGTGCCCATCACCGCCAGCGGCGGCATCAGCTACACCGTGCGTTTCCCACAGCCGGCCGCGTTCTACGGTACGCACCGTTTCGAGATCATCCAGTCGCCGGAGAACAGCCTGCGCGCCGGCGATGGGCTGCTGGCGCTGCTGGGCCGGGCGGGGGAGGGGGACGCGCTGCGGTTCGAGCAGTTGTCCGAGCGGCCGCACTGGGGCGCGACCGGCAGCACCGCCGTGGCCGACCCTAATCCGCGCCTGGAGGCCGCCCTGGCTGCCGCCCGCCGCGGCGCGGATGTGGCCCTGCTGCTGGATAGCTTCTTCGACGACGCCGGCAGCGCCGTCAGTAACGAGGCCACATGTGATTATGTCAATGGCATGGCCGCGCGGGAGGGGCTGCGGCTGCGCTGCGCGACGGGCAACCCCACCGGGCTGGGCATCCACAACAAGATGGTTCTGGCGCGGATCGGCGGCCGGGGCGTCATTCACGTCGGCAGCCTCAACGGCACGGAACTATCGCACAAGGCTAACCGCGAGGTGGCCGTGCAGGTGTGGTCGGATGGGGCCTATGCCTACCTGGCCCGCGTCTTCGCCGGTGATATGACCAACCAGCTGTACCTGCCACTGGCGCTGGCCGGTTACCAGGGCGCGGCCGATCACCTGCTCATCAGCGAGATCGTCTACGATCCGCCCGGCCCGGACGAGGCCGAGTTCGTCGAACTGGTCAACCCGACCGGCGCGCCCATCGACCTGACCGGCTACGCCCTGGGCGACGCCGTCTCGGCGCTGGACTTCGAGGACATGCGCCACTTCCCGGCCGGCGCGGCCGTGCCTGCCGGTGGCGTGGTCGTCGTCGCCCTCAGCGCGTCCGCCTTCCGGGCCGAGTACGACGTCGCGCCGCAGTTCGAGATCGTTGACAGCGACCCAACCGTGCCCGATATGCTGGACGACCCCGCCTGGGGCGATCCGGCGGCGCTGTTCCAACTAGGCAACGCCGGCGATGAGGTTGTGGTCATTCGTTGGGACGGGCTGGTGGATGTGGTGACGTATGGCGACGGCTACCACAGTGGCGTGGTCGGCTGCGGGTTGCTGGTTGCCCCAGCGCGAACGCTGGAGCGGCGACCCTACTGGCGCGACACCGATAGCTGTCCGACCGACTTCCGCGACTGGCCGTTCGCCAGTCCGGGGAGTGTGGCTCCCTAACGTGCCGGTCGCGGCCGGGGCCATTGGGCGCGCGGAAGCCCTGCGCGGGGCAGGGCTTCCTAAAGGGATAGAGACACGGCGTTGGGCCGCGGTCAGCCAAGGGCCGGGTGGCCCGCACTGCCAGGTTAATGCTGCTCGGTCAACAACCGATCGATCTCGCCGCGGATCGAGGTCAGGTCATCCAGACGCAGGTAGACGATGGCGTAGCGCACGTAGGCGACCAGGTCAAGCTCCTTCAGCTTGCGGATGACCATGTCGCCGACGATGCGGCTCTTGACCTCTTCCTGGCCCATGCGCTGCAACTCAGCCTCGATCTCGCCGGCCATGCGCTCGATGTCGGCGGCCGAGATCGGCCGCTTGGCGCAGGCCACGCGGATACCACCCAATAGCTTCTCGCGCGAGAACTCCTCGCGCGTGCCGTCTTTCTTGATGAGCAACGGCGTGGCCAGAATCGGCCGCTCATAGGACGTGAAGCGCTGATCACACGCTTCGCACACCCGCCGCCGCCGCGTGCCGCCGCGCCGGTCGTGGCTGGTGTCGATGACGTGCGTCTTTTCGTAGCCACAATAAGGACACCGCATTGTCTTGCCCTCCGTGGGGATAACCGTGCCGGACAGACGGCATATATCGGGTTCCCAAGGGTAATCATGGGGTCAACCCCCAATATATGCTATCGACCGAATTCTACCACGGAGCCGCCGGGCGGCAATGGCCTGGCCCGACGCGGACGGCCCGTGTGGGGTCGCCCGCGTCGGGCCACGGCGGTTACTGCCGCTTGCGCAGGAAGGCCGGCACTTCCAGATCGTTGAAGCGATAGGCCTCCTGATTCTGGCGCGTCGGTTGCTGCGGCTGCGGCCGGGCCGTCGCCTGGCTAGTGGCAACGCTGACGGGCGCGGACTCGCGCGTCGGCGGCCGGTTGGGCATCAGCCGCTGCGACTGGGCGGCCGTGGCGGCATGGACGCCGGCCGTCATCTGGCGCATGGGCATCGTGTGCTCAAAGCCGGTGGCGATGACGGTGATGCGGATCTTGTTGGTCATCTTCTCGTCGATGACCGCGCCGAAGATAAGGTTGACGTCCGGGTGGGCCGTCTCGCGGATGATCGACGCCGCCTGGTTGATCTCGTACAACGTCATGTCCGGGCCGCCGGTGACGTTGAACAGGATGCCGCGCGCGCCGTCGATGGTCACGTCCAGCAGCCGGCTGGAGAGGGCCTGCGTGGCCGCGTCGCGGGCGCGTTCGTCGCCGCTGCCCTCGCCCACGGCCATCAGCGCCGCGCCGCCCATCGACATGATGGTCTTCACGTCGGCGAAGTCCAGGTTGATGAGGCCGGGCACGGTGATGAGTTCGCTGATGCCCTGGATGCCCTGGCGCAGGATGTCGTCGGCCATACGGAACGAGTCCAGCAGCGAGACGCGCTTGTCGGCCGTCTCCAGCAGGCGGTCGTTAGGGATGACGATCAGCGTATCGACGTGCTCCTTGAGCTGCTCGATGCCCGTCTCGGCCGAACGAGCGCGCTGCGACCCCTCGAAGGTGAACGGCCGGGTGACGACGCCGATAGTCAACGCCCCGGCCTCGCGAGCCGCGCGGGCGACAATGGGCGTGGCCCCCGTGCCCGTGCCGCCGCCCATGCCGGCGGTGACGAAGACCATGTCGGAGCCGGAGAGCGACTGGCGCAGTTCCTCCAGCGACTCCTCGGCCGCCCGCGCGCCCGTGTCCGGGTCGCCGCCGGAGCCGAGGCCGCGGGTCGTGCGCTCGCCGATGGCAATGCGCATGGGCGCGTGGCTGCCCAACAGGGCTTGCTGGTCCGTGTTGACGGCCACGAACTCCACGCCGGCGATGTTCTCGGCGATCATACGGTTGACGGCATTGCTGCCGCCGCCGCCGACACCCACCACTCGAATCAGAGCCGAGCCTTCAGTGGCCGGCATGCGCTGCGCGTCCCTTCCTCTGTAATCCACGTTCATGTCTCTATACCCCTCTGACTGTGATCTAAACAACAACGCTGCACAATTGCGCCGGAGGACCGGCGGCGCCGGACTCCCTTTAATCCGGCAGCAATGTCCTGATGAGATTGCCCACCCGCCGGCTCCATTCACTGGGGACGTGGGTGCGCGCCTGATAACGATGGTGGTCCGTGCTGGCCCACCGCAGCAGGCCGACGCTGGTGGCGTAGGCCGGGCTGTGCAAGGTATCGACAAGGCCGACCAGGTTCTTGGGCGTGGCCACGCGGGCGGACACGTTCAGCACGCGCTCGGCCACGTTGGTGATGCCCCGGAGCTGCGCCGTGCCGCCGGTCAGGACAATGCCCGCCGGCAACATCTCGTCGTAGCCCGACTGCTGGATGTCCTTGAGGATCAGGTTGAAGATCTCCTCGATGCGCGCCTCGATGACCTGGGCCAGGTCTTGCCGGCCCACCTGTATCTTCTCGCCCCCGAACGGCTCCACGGTGAAAACCAGGTCGGGGTCGATGTCCGCCGGGCGGCAATCGCCGTACTGTATTTTCACCTTCTCGGCCGTCTCATAGGGCGCGCGTAGCCCAATGGCGATGTCGTTGGTGATGTGGTAGCCGCCGATGGGGATGACGTGGGTGTGCCAGACCGTGCCCTGCTTGTAGAGAGCCAGGTCGGTCGTGCCCCCGCCGATGTCGGCGATGAGGACGCCCATCTCGCGCTCGGCCGGCTCCAGCACCGCCTCGGCCGAGGCCAGGGCGTTGAGCACCGTCTCCGCGGCGTTGATGCCCACCCCGCCGACGCAGTGCTGCAAGTTTTGCAGCGCCGACGTGGCGGCGGTGACGATGTGGGCCTCAACCTCCAGCCGGTAGCCGTGCATCCCCAGCGGTTGGCGCACGCCGGCATGGTCGTCGATGGTGTAATGGCGCGGGATCAGGTGAATGATCTGGCGATTGTGCGGGATGGGGATGGCCTGGGCCGTTTCCAGGGCGCGGTCGATGTCGGCCGGCGTCACGCCGGCATCGGGGCCAGTACGGCCGCTGCCGATGGCCACCATGCCGGTGTTGTTGGTCGAGCCGATGTGCTCGCCGGCGATGCTGACCACGGCCTGCGATAGCCGGTAGCCCGATGTCTCCTCGGCCTCTTGCACGGCGCGCGCCAGCGCCATCGTGGCCGAGGGCACATCGACGATCATCCCCTTGCGCATCCCGCTGGACGGCTGGACGCCCAGGCCGATGATCTGCAACTCGCGGTTGCGCACCGCGCCCACCAGGGCACAGATTTTCGTCGTGCCGATGTCGATTCCGAAAACGATGTCCTCCATGGACCCCTTCCTTGAGCAGTAGTCAGTAAGCAGTGGTCAGTAGATCAGTAGGTCAGAACTAGGGCAGAGCGCGGTAGTAGGGCTTGTACTGGTTACTGACGCTGATGTACTCCGGCCGGATGCCCTGTTCCAGCAGCTTGGCCACCACTGTCTCATAGACCGCAAGTTTCTGATTCATGTCCAGGCCGGTGCCGAAATAGGCCCGCCAGCCGCGTCCATCCTGATAGCTCAGTCCGCCCGATGGCCGGTAGTAGAGCTGCTCGATGTTGGGCCGCAGGGCGCGCAATTGCAGCGCTCCCTCCAGCACGTCCTGGGGCACGAAGGCGATTGCCGCGCCCGCGCTGTCGTCCGTGTCGGCGTCGGTGCTGTCGGTGGTCGTGCCGTCGTCGGTCGTGCCGTCGGTGGTCGTGCCGTCGGTGGTAGGGGCAGGTCTTAGACCTGCCCCTACACCTACACCTGCCCCTACGGGGGCGGCGACGGGTATCTCCGAAATGATGTTGAGCAGGCCAATGGTCTGCGACCGCGCCGGCGACAGGCCGCCGTCGGCGTCGATCCAGTAGGCCACGTCGCCTTCCTGCCACGTGGCCAGCGGCGGCTGTTCGCGCAGGGTGATGAGCACGTCGTTGGGCCAGTGCAGTGTCACCGTGGCCGTGACGACGCCGCCCATTTCGCTCAGGTGGTCGGCAGCCTCTTGCGGGTCGGCGGCGAAGATGTGTCGCCCGGCCAGCCCGCTCTCTTCGACGACGTGGTTGATGTCCAGCGTTGATGCGCCCTCGACGGGGATGACGTTCAGGTAGAAGCGGTCGTCGCGGCCAATGATGTAGAGCGTGTAGACGCACACCGCCAGCATGGCCAGGCTGATCCAGCGCGTGTTGACGATGAAGCCGACGACGCCGGAAAGCGGCCGGCGGATGCGTTCCTGGCTGTTGCGCCGCTTGCGCTTCTGGGCCGTCTTCTGGGCCGTGCGCGCCTCCGGCGTCAGGGCCGGCAAGGGGGCAACCGAGGCCGTATTCAGGCGGCGCATGCGCGGCTGTTTTCGCAAACGCTGCTTGGGTTGTTCCTTGCGCTGCGTCATTCTGTTGCTCCTTCGGCCGGGGGCAGGCTGACAGCCTGCGCTACGGGGTCGATGGACGTTTCCAGTTGGGCTTTCTCGGCATGGCGCTGGATGGCCAGGTCGATCAGTTCGTCGAGCAGCGCGCTGTAGCTCAGCCCGCTGGCCGCCCACAGCTTGGCGTACATGGAGATGCTGGTGAAGCCGGGGATGGTGTTGAGTTCGTTCAGATAGACGTCGCCGCTGAGGTCGTCGAGCAGCAAGTCGACGCGCCCCATGCCGGCGCAGTCGATGGCCCGGTAGGCGCGCACGGCCAGGGCGCGAATGGCCTCGGCCAGCGCCGGCTCCAGCGGCGCGGGGATGAGCAGCTCTGACTCCTCTTCGGAGCCGGGCGCGGCCAGGTATTTGGCGACGTAGTCGTAGAACTCGCGGCGCGGCCGGACCTCGCCGACGACGCTGGCGCGCGGCTCGTCGTTGCCCAGCACGGCCACTTCCAACTCGCGGGCGCGGTGGATGCCCTGCTCGACGATGAGCCGCCGGTCGAAGCGGGCCGCCTCGGCCAGACCGGCGCGCAATTCGGCGCGGTCGCGGCACTTGCTGATGCCGACGCTGGAGCCGAGGTTGGCCGGCTTGGTGAAGACGGGGTAGGGCAGGGCGGCTTCGGCGGCGTCGAGGACGGCCTCCGGATTGCGCCGCCACTGGCTGCCGGTGAACAATCGCCAGGGCAACACGGGCAGACCATTGGCTTCCATGACCTGCTTGAAGATGGCCTTGTCCATGCCCACGGCCGAGCCGACCACGCCCGCGCCGACGTAGGGCAGCCCGGCCAGTTCCAGCAGCCCCTGCACCGTGCCGTCCTCGCCATAGGGGCCGTGGAGCACGGGAAAGACCACGTCCAGCTCGGCGACGACTGAGAGACTAGGGCCATCATCGGCGCCCCGGTCGAAGGCCAGGAGCGCCGATGTCGGCGGCGAGGACGCCGTTATCGGGGCTGGTTCGGGTAGCAGCGTCGCCGGGCGGGCGTCGGCCCCTTCGCTGAGGGCGGCCATCGCGTCGCCGGCCAGCCAACGGCCGTCCTTGGTGATGCCGATGGGCACGACCTCATAGTGGTCGGGGTCGAGCGCGGCCATCACCGAGCGCGCCGAACGCAACGAGACTTCATGCTCGCCGGAGCGGCCGCCAAAGAGAACGCCGACGCGGAGTTTAGTGGTCATGAGATGTAGTCAGTGTCCAGTGTCCAGTATCCAGTATCCAGTATCCAGTAATCAGTAGGGCAGTGGTCTTAATTCCTAATTCCTAATTCATTCAAACGCCCAATCGCCCACCAGTTCGACTTCGAGTTCCATCTCGATGCCGAACTGATCGCGGACGCTATTCCAGGCCTCGGCGACGAGGGCGCGAATGTCCTCGGCCGTCGCCTGGCCGTCGTTGACGAAGAAGTTGGCGTGCTTGTCCGAAATGACCGCGTCGCCGATGCGGAGACCCTTCAGGCCGGCGGTGTCGATCAGATAGCCGGCGTAGAAATTCTCCGGGTTCTTGAACATCGAGCCGGTGGTGGCCCCGCCCGGCTGGCGCTCCTTGCGGTGAGCGGTGAAGCCGTCGGCGCGGGCGGTCAGCACGTCGACCGGCTCCGGCGTCAGGCGCAACTCGGCCGACAGGACGACGCGCCGCGCCCGGCCAGGGGCGAGATCGCGCTTCAGGACGCTGGTGCGATAGCCGTAGGCCATCTCCTCGCGGTTGTAGACGCGCGCGCCGTAGCCCGGCTCCCAGATGGTCGCCGCTAGCAGCGTCGCATCCATATCTGAGCCGTGCGCGCCGGCATTGCCGACCACCGCGCCGCCGACGGTGCCGGGCACGCCGATGGCCCATTCCAGCCCGCCCAGCCCGCGGCTGATGCACTGGCGGGCCAGGGCGGAGAGATTCGCGCCCGACTCGGCCGTGCAGACGACTCCCGCGCCGCTATGGCGGAAGCTGACCTTGCGCGCCCGGTTGAGGATGACCAGGCCGCTGATGCCGGCATCGGCGACCAGGATGTTGGAGCCGCCGCCCAGGATGAAGTAGGGCAGACCGGCGGCATAGGCCACCTCGACCGCGGCCAGCAGTTCCTCGGTCGATGACACCGACAGGAATAGCTCGGCTGGGCCGCCCACGCGGGCGGTCGTGTGCCGCGCCAGCGGCTCGCTGATGGCCAGGCGATCGCCGAACAGGGCGCGCAGTCTCTCTACCGTGTGGAGCGTGGTCATGAGTTTCATAGGGCCGGTTGGCCGGGTCTGCCCGGCCTAGTCACTCCTCTTTGCTGTTGCAGTTCTTCCAAAAGCCAGCGGCCGACCATGTTGCCGTCGCCCGCGCCCAGGGTCAGGATCACGTCGCCGGGGCTGACTCGCTCCAGCAGATACGCTGTCGCCGCCCGCCGGTCGGGAATATAGATCGCCTGGGGGTGGGACATGCGGCTGACAATGTCCGCGGTGGTGATGGCCGGGTCGTTGGCCTCGCGGCTGCGGTAGATGTCCAGGGCGATGACCCGGTCGGCGCTGTCGAAGCTGCCGGCGAACTCGTCGGCCAGCAGGCGTGTGCGGCTGAAGGTGTGCGGTTGCCAGACCGCCCACAGCCGCCGGCCGGGATAGCGCTGCCGGGCTGCGGCCAACGTGGCCCGAATCTCCGTGGGATGATGGGCATAGTCATCGATGATGGTCACGTCGCCGCCGCTGTCCCCACGGCCCACTTCGCCGATGAGCTGGAAGCGGCGCTGGACGCCGCCGAAGCCGGCCAGCGCCCGGCAGATAGCGGCGAAGTCGAGTTGCAGCCCCAGCCCGACGATGATGGCCGCCAGGCCATTACGGACGTTGTGCAGGCCGGGCACGCGCAGGCGGGCCAGGCCGATAGTCTGGCCGTCAACCTCGACGATGAAGTCGTGGCCGCCGATGCGGTTCGGGCGGGGGTCGAGGGCGCGCACGGTGGGCGTTTCCGAGCGCGGCAGGCTGCCCAGGCCGTAGGTGATCACGTCGATGCCGGCGTTGGCCACCGCTGCGGTGGCCAACGCGGCGGTGGACAGTTCGTCCAGCAGTTCCACCGCGCCGGGGTCGTCGGCGCAGATGATGAGGCGGCCGGTATTCGGCAGCTGCTCGGTAAACTGGCGGAAGGCGGCGCGGTAGGCCTCGGCGGTGGGGAACAGGTCGGGGTGGTCGTGCTCGACGTTGGTGATGACGGCGATCTCCGGGCGCAGGCCGAGGAACATGTAGTCGTACTCGTCGGCTTCGATGACGAAGTGCGGCCCCGTGCCATAGCGGCCGTTGCCGCCCATCTCGTCGAGCGTGCCGCCCAGGATGACGGTCGGGTCGAGGCCCACTTCGAGTAGCAGGTGGGCGATCATGCCGGTGGTGGTCGTCTTGCCGTGGGTGCCGGCCACGGCGATGCCGATGGAGCCGCGCATGAGCTGGCCGAGCAGGTCGGCGCGCTTCAGGACGGGCAGCCCCCGTTCGCGGGCGGCGAGCCACTCGACGTTCATCGCCGGCACGGCCGAGGAGACGAGCAGCAGGTCCGCGCCGTCGATGTTGGCCGCGTCGTGGCCGACGAAGACGCCGACGCCCTCGGCGGCCAACGCGGCTGTCTGGCTGTTGGCCTGCTGGTCGGAGCCGCTGACCCGGTAGCCACGGCCGAGCAGCACGCGGGCGATGGCCGACATGCCGGCCCCGCCGATGCCGACGACGTGGATGTGGACGCCTGGGGCGATCATTCCGGGTTTCAGTTCCATACTCGTCATGCCATACTCATTTACAGCCGCGGGTTGCCAACCCGCGCTACAAGAGCACCACCAGGATGAACAAGAACACCACTACCAGCAATAGCGGCAGGAAGTAGGGCGAAGCCGTTAGCACTGGAATCGGCAGGTTGTCGATGAAGGGCGCCAAATCCGGGGCCGGGCGGATGATGTTGACCGTGTTGAACGGGTAGGCCACATCGGGCGTGAAGCGCACCCAGGTGCTGGCGGAGACAGCGCGGTACTCCAGGAAGGACCAGATCGAGCCGACGATGAGCCAGCCGTTGAGCGCGCCGACCAGAAAGCCCAGCAGCTTGTCCTGCAGGTTGTCGCGGCGGGCCAGGCGCTCGGCCCGGCCGCGGGCCAGCGACGGCCCCTGATAGCCGAAGAAGGTGAGCACGAGCAGGAAGCCCGACAGGATGAAGAATTGCCAGCGCCTGATCTCCGGCGTCTGCACGATGTTGTTGTCCCAGCCAATGAAGCTGAACACAGTCGGGAAGAACTGATTGAGGGTAAACAGCGCCAGGATGATCGCCGAGGTGACGACGATCTCCTTCGTCCAGCCACGCATCGCCCCTACGAGGGCGAAGAGCAGGACCATGATCCAGAAAGCGGCGTTTAGGCTTAACACGTTAGGCCTTCTCCTGCGGGTTGCCAACCCGCGCTACAAACCCGTCCCGGTGGGCGGGGGACTTGCCGCTGGCGGCGGACTCGGCGATGAGCCGGGCCAGGTCGGCGGCGGCGGCCGGGCGATCGAGCGCGGCGGCGGCGGCGGACATGCTCGCCAGGCCGCCCGGCAGACCGGGGGGTGGGAACAGTAGGGCGCGTACCGTCGGCAGGAGCTGCTCCGGCAGCGTCTCGTCGGTCAGCTGCACGGCTGCGCCGCGCTCGGTCAAATAGTCGGCGTTGACCTTCTGGTAGCGCCAGGCGAAGGTCAGCGGCACGAGCACCGACGGCAGGCCAAACGCCGGGCACTCACCCAGCATGCTGGCCCCGGCGCGGGCGACGACCAGATCGGCGGCGCGGAAGGCCGGCCCCATCTCCTCGTGCAGGTAAGGATAGGGACGATAGAAGGCGCGCAGTTCGGCCGGCAGTGTCGCCGCGTTGGCTTCCACTTCCGGCCAGGTCAGCGTGCCGCTGACGTGGATGACCTGGGCTTCGGTCAGCAGTTGGGGCAAGACGGCCATGAGCGCCCGGTTGATCGCCCGCGCGCCGCGGCTGCCGCCAAAGACGAACAGCGTCGGCCGCCCCGGCCGCAGGTCGAACCGGGCCAGCGCCTCGTCGCGGCTCAGCGCCCGCGCGGCGCGAATGTCCGGCCGGACGGGGTAGCCGGTGACGACCATCTTGTTGGCCGGCACGAA
>JAIBAS010000598.1 GCA_019695075.1 Promineifilum sp.
TCCCGCCCTACATTGGCGGGATACCATCCCGCCCTACACGGTTGACAGATCCCACTCCTCGCGGATTTTCGGTACGTCGCTGATCAGGCGCTTGGTATAGGACGCTTGCGGATTCAAGATCACGTCATCGGCCGTGCCGCTTTCCACGAACCGGCCCTTTTCCATGATGTAGACGGAGTCGGAGACGTAGAACGCCAGGCCAATGTCGTGGGTGATGAAGATCGGCGTCATGCCGATCTCATTGCGCAAGTCCAACAGCGCGTCCAGGATCGTCGAACGAGAGCAGGCATCGACCATCGAGGTCGGCTCGTCGGCCAACAGGATCTTCGGCTTGAGCAGGAAAATACGGGCGATCATCAGGCGTTGCTGCTGGCCGCCGGAAAGCTCGAAGGGGTACTTGTTGGTTAGCTCCTCGAACTTCAGGTTGACGAACTTGCACGCCTCGATCATCATCTCGACTTTTTGCTCGCGGGGCAGGCCGCCGCCGCCGCGCATGCGGATGCAGTCGAGCAACACCGTATCGATCTTGCTGAAGGTGTTGTACGACGAGAACGGGTCCTGGAAAATGGCCTGGATACTGCGCCAGTATTCCTTCTTCTTGCGGTGGCTGCTGAGGTCGAGCTTCTTGCCCTGGAAGAAGATCTCCCCTTCGGTGGGGTTAATCAGACCGAGGAGAATCTTGGACAGGGTGGTCTTGCCGCTGCCCGACTCGCCGACGATGGAGATGACCTCGCCTTCGTGGAAGTCGAAATCGACATGGTCAACGGCGACGGTCTTACGCCGGCCCAGACCGAACACCTTGGTCACTCCCCGGCCGCTCAGGCACATGGGTCTCTCAGTGGACATGTTGGCTATATACCTCCCTGGCATGGGCTTCGCTCAACTCTTCGGGCGACAGGATGCAGCGGTAGGAGCGGCCACCGCCGACGTCGCGCAGGGGGATCGCTTGGGCTGTGCATGCCGGGCGGACATACTTGCAGCGTTCGGCAAAGCGGCAGCCCGACGGCGGTTTCTTCAGGTTGGGCGGCACGCCGGGGATGGCCGTCAGCTTCACGTCGCGCAGGCCGGCTTCGGGAACCATGATCGACCCCATCAGGCCCTGTGAATAGGGGTGCAGCGGGGTCAAAACCACCTCTTTGGCCGTTGCTCGCTCCACAATCTGGCCGGCGTACATCACCATGATGTCGTCCACGACGTTGTAGAGCAGCGGCAGCTCGTGGGTGATGAAGATCATCGACTTGATGTAGCTCTTGTCCATCAGCTGGCGCAGCATCTTGATGACCATCTTCTGCGAGGTCACGTCGAGGGCCGACGATGGTTCGTCGGCGATGAGCACCTGCGGCGAGAGGATGACCGAGATAGCGATGACCGTGCGCTGCTTCATGCCGCCCGACAACTCGACGGGGTAGCGATCCAGCACCTCCGGCGGCAGGCCGACGGCGTGGAAGAAGCTCTCGGCCTTCGCGCGGACGTCGGCCGACGACATACCCATCTTGTGCGCGTCGAACACGTTCTCGATGAAGTGGATGACCTTCTGGGTGGGATTGAGGGCGTTCATAGCCGCCTGGGGGATGTAGGCGATCTCCTGGCCCAGGATCGTCTTGCGCACTTCGTCGGGGGTCATGTCGGTAATCTTCTGGCCGGAGATGATGATGTCGCCGCTGGTGTAGTGCAGTGGTGGGAAATAGTAACCCATCAGACTGAGCGCCAGCGTCGACTTGCCACAGCCCGACTCGCCGGCGATGCCGACGGACTTGCCCTCTTCCACTTCCATTGAGACGTGATCGACGGCGTAGACATTCTCGCCAAAGCGGGTCACGTATTTGGTCGTCAGTTCCCTGACATCTAGTATGACTTCGCCCATTGTGTTCACCTAGTCCCTTAGCGCTGGGTTGAACACCTGGTCGAGGCCGGTGTTCATCAAGTTCAATGAGAAGGCGATTAGCGCGATTACCAGAATGATGGGCAAGTAGGCCCACCACTTGCCCAGGATGTGGGCCTGATAGATCAAGGCCCAGTTCATCATCAGACCCAAGGTCGGCACATCCGTCGTCCGCGGCCCCAGGCCCAGGATCGACAGCGCGGCTTCGGCCAGGATGGCGCTGGATATCTGCAGGATGAAGGCCATGATCACGTAGGAGGCGATGTAGGGCAGGACGTCGCGAATGATGATGTGGGCGATGGAGTGGCCGGATAGCTTCGATAGGTTGACATGGTCGCGGTTGCGCAACGAGATGACCTGGGCGCGCACGGCGCGCGTTGTCCAGACCCACGAAGTCAGGCCAATGACGACGGCAATGACGAACGCGCCGCGTTGCTCCTGGCCAATGCTGAAGGAGATCAGGACGAGTAAGATGAAGCCGGGGATGACCGTGAACAGGTTGGTGATGAACAGGATCACGTCATCGACAACGCCGCCGATGTAACCGGAGACGAGGCCGAGCACCAGGCCGATCAGGGTGGCGATAAGGCCGGCCACGAAGCCGATCCGCAGGGAGACGCCGGTGGCGGTGACCAATTGGGTCAGCACGTCGCGGCCGAAATTGTCTGTCCCCAGGGGTAAGATGCGCACGTTGGCCACCTCGCGGATGTTGGCGTACTCTGTCAGTTCAACCGTGCCGGTGGCTTCCAACGCATTGGTGTCGGGGTTGGTGGCGGCGATGGTGACGCCCTCCTCCGACAACAGGCCATCGAGGGAACGGTTGAGCCGGATGTAGTAGTTGCGGTCGGCGTTGGTCATGCCCGGAATTCTGACCGTCGTGTCATAGTTGCTGACCCACAGGCCCAACAGGCTCTCCGTGTTGGCGATATCGATGTCGCCCTCGGGAATGCCCGCGCCCACCAGCCACTCGCGGATGGCTTCGCGATCGGCGTCGTTCAGTTTGCTGGCGATGCGCTTGGCCGCGGCATCGTCCAGGTTCAGTATGTAGCGGGTCGAGCTCATGCTGTCGGCAATGTTGACGTAGATGCCCGGCGGGAAGAAGGTGCCCTGGCCGATGATCTGCAACGGATCATCCCTGATGATCATCGGGTAGAAGATGACCGTCAGCAGGATGGCCGAGAAGATGATGAAGCCGGTGACGAACTTGCCGGATCGAAAGACCTGTCGCAAGGTGTGTTTCATGGCGGTGTCGCTCCTCTGAGTAGCCCCTTTAATCTGCCTGGGCAGCCTTGATGCGCGGGTCCAGGAAGCCGTAGATGATCTCGATGGAGAAGTTGGCCACCAGTACCATGATGCTGATGATCAGCGTCGTGGCCGAAAGTAGCGGGTAGTCCTGGCCCAGCGACGCCGTCAGAATGGTGGAACCCAGGCCGGGGTAGCTGAAGACGACCTCGGCCACCACCGCGCCAAAGACCATCGTGCCCAGCGCCAGCGCCAGGCCGGTAATCTGGGGCAGCATGGCGTTGCGAAAGACGTAACGGACGATCTGGTTGTCCTTGATGCCCATGAAGCGGCTGTATTTGACGTAGTCGGCGTTCAGTTCGTAGATCGACATGGAGCGCATGCCGATGGCCTGGCCGCCAATAGTGATGAGCACCAGCGTCCAGAAAGGTAGCTGGTAATGGACAATGACCGACCAGATGAAGTTCCAGCTGAGGTTGGGGATCAGGTCATAGCCGTAGCCGCCGGATGTGGGCAGCCATTGCAGGCTAACGCCGAAGATGACCAGCAGGATAACGGCCATGCCGAAGGCGGGGATGCTGCTGACGAAGAGGCTGGCCGGCAAAAGGACGCGGTCGAACGTGCCCCGGCGATAGGCAGCCAGCGCGCCCAAGGCGTTGCCCAGAATCCAGCCGACGATGATTGCCGGCAGTTGGAGGCCGATGGTCCAGAAGATAGACGAGCGAATGACGTCCGCGACCGTGCGGGGATACTGGCTAATCGAGTAGCCGAAGTCGCCCCGCAGGGCATTGCTCACGTAGATGAAGAACTGCTCGTGGATGGGCCGGTTGATGCCGAACAGTTCCGTGTACTGCTCATAGATGGCCTGGACGCCGGTTGCGTTGCTCATCCCCTGGGCCATGCGGGAAACAATAGCCGCTACGGGGTCGCCGGGCATCAGCCGCGGCAGGGTGAAGTTGAGGATGAAAGCAACAACTAGGGTAATGAAGAACCAGATGAGCTTGTTAGCGAAATACCTGCGGTACCCTTTCAACTCTGCACCTCCCCTATTGTAGGGCGGGATGGTATCCCGCCCTGCCCTACAACCCTGGCGGGATGCCATCCCGCCCTACAACCCTGACGGGATGCCATCCCGCCCTACAACCCTGGCGGGATGCCATCCCGCCCTACAACCCTGGCGGGATGCCGTCCCGCCCTACAACCCTGACGGGATGCCATCCCGCCCTACCACCCTGGCGGGATGCCATCCCGCCCTACAGTTAAGGAATTAGTGACATGGCCCGCCGCGTGTACACGCGGCGGGCCATGTCAGCTCTCAAACATCTGGCGAGTTAGGGATTGACCAGCTCCAGGTTATAGAGACCGGCAATGCTCCAGCCGTCGGTCAGATTCAACGGCGGGACGGGCGGCTCGGTGCCGTCGCCATCATGCGGGAAGTTCGTCCAGACCGACTCGTTCACGGTGTGGAACGACTGCGGCCGGTACATGAGCGTGAAGGAGGGCACGTCGGTCAGGTAGATGCGCACCAGTTCCGTGTAGGCCTCGTTCAGCGCGGCGGGATCGGTCATGCCGGGGATGGCATTGATCAGGGCGTCGGCGTCGGGGTTGCTGTACTGGCCCCAGTTGCCGTTCCAGTTGCTGGCCATGCCGATGAACTCCGAGCTCATCAGCTTGCGGATGCGGCCCCACGGCTGCGTCGGGCCAGCGCCGTCGCTCCACATCATGAAGATGTCATAGTCTTCGGGCAGCGGGGCGTCGGACTTGGTGACGACGGTCTGGTAGACCGACCACTCGGGGAAGTTGGTCGTGATCTCGATGCCGATCTTTTCGCCGGCCGCGGCAACCACTTCGATAGCCGCTTGCCAGTCGGACCAGCCGTTCGGGCACAGGGCGATGTAGCTCAGGTTCTCGCCGTTATATTCGCGGATGCCGTCGCCGTCGGTGTCAACGATGCCGGCTTCGTCGAGCATTGCGTTAGCGCCGTCGATGTCGTTGCCGACCCACTGCAAGTCCGCCACGGCCTCGTGGTCGTAGGTGGCCTGCTCGCCGGCGGTCGGGTTCATCAGCGACCGCGGCACCTGGTCGAAGGTGGCCGACTGGTTGGTCATCGCGTTGGCGATGATGGTCGGGTAGTCCACGGCCATGGCGATGGCCTTGCGGACGGCGACCTGGTCAAGGCCGGGCGAATTCAGGTTGAAGAAGGCGGTCGGCAGGCTGGCGCCGATGCCGTAGGGGGCATCGGGCAGGTAGGTGCTGATGGGCAGGCCATCGACCAGCCACAGGTCCTGCACGTTGGCGTTGAACTGCTGGCTAACGTCCACCTCACCGGCCTGCAGAGCGGTCGTGCCGGCGGCGTTGTCCTTGAAGATCGTGTGCGCCAGGTACTTGGGTACGGGCAGCTTGCCCCACATGGAGGCATCCTGGCCCCAGTAGTTGTCATCGCGCACGTAGATGACCTTGCTGTCATCGGCGAAGTACTTGCCGTAGGGGCCGGAGTAGGCGACGTCCTCAGCCGTGTCGGCCAGCAGCGCCGTCGCGTCGCCGGCGACGCGCTCTTCGAGCGTCTCCGTCCACGCCTTCTGGATGACGTAGTTGGTGCTGACGTAGGCGGCTACGAGCAGCGGGTTCACCGCCGCGCCGTCCTCATTCAGCTTGGCCTTGATCGTTACCGTCTGCGCATCGACAGCCACGATGTCTTCGATGAAGTCGATGTTGGCCGCGCCGGTGGGGGTGTTGTACTTAATGTGGGTCGCCCAGGTATAGGCCACGTCTTCGGCGGTCACGGGCGTGCCGTCGTTCCAGTGGGCCGCCGGCTTGATCTTGAAGGTCAGCTCGGTGCGGGCGTCGTTCCACTCATACGGGCCGTCGGCTAGCAACGGATAGACCTGACCGTCGAGCATGTTGTAGAGATAGGGCGTCTCGAACATGATCACGCGGGCGTTGTCCTGCTGGGCAATGGCCATGGCGTTGTTGTTGCTGTTGGAATAGGGATTCCAGCCGACAACCGCGCCCCACTGCTGGCCATTGTTGTACAGCGTTTCGTTGCGTGGCAGGGCGTTGGGGTCGGCTTCCGTCTCGGCCGCCGGCTCTTCGGCCGCCGGTTCCTCGGTGGCGGCCGGTTCCTCGGTGGCCGCCGGCTCTTCAGCCGCCGGTTCCTCGGTAGCCGCCGGCTCTTCAACGGCCGGCTCCGCCACGGTCGGTTCCTCAACCACCGCGGGCTCCTCCTGGGTCGTTGTGGTCCCGCCGCAGGCGGCCAGCGCCAGGGCGAAGATCACCAACAGCCCGAGTAGGATGGACAGCAAACTCTTACGATTCATTGTGTACCTCTCCTCACTTGGGAAATGAATGTTCTTTGCAGCGTGTTCCAGCCCAGGACTGCCGTTTGGGCCGGCTGTCTGCAAGGTCGAACTAAGGTTTGGTTGTCCGGCAGCAGACAATCCGTCATCGTACAGACAAAATACCAGATATGACCGGCGCTTGTATATATTGTTTTTGGCGGATTTACCTAGAGGGCTGGATGACCAAATTGGAGGGAAGCGACAAAGAAAACGTTTGTGGAATTGGACAGTGTTACCCAAATCGGCTAGAATGCGCTTGATTTGGGTAACTTCTATGCCGCACTGAGTCAACCCAAAGCAGGTTCACCGCCTGCGGCCAGCGCTGGCTTATCGCCCGGGGAGTAAGGGAACATGTCATGGCCCTGCAGGAAGCAGTGAAGCCGGTAGTGAAGGAAGGCCTGTTGTGGACGGGCGAGACGAAGTCGGACAACGCGCCCATTGTGCCCAACTCGGCCGAATGGGACGCCTGGCTGGCCGAGCACGACCAGTTCCGCTTCGTCGGCGCGTCCGGCCACTTCTCGGCCCGCCGCGAGCGTCGCAGCGGCGGCGACTACTGGTACGCCTACCGCCGCCGCGACGGCGTGCTACACAAGGCCTATCTGGGTAAGGCCGACGATCTGACCCTGGAGCGGATGGAAGAAGTGGCGGCCGGCCTGGCCGGCTGGGCTGTGCTGGCCCAACTCTCGCTGGCCGCCGACGCGCCCGGCCGCCCCAATGGCGATAGTTGGCTTGGCGACACGTCCTTTACCGGCCTGGCCAAGTTCCGGCCGCCGACCCTGCCGCCTACGCTGGTGACGCGCCCCCGCCTGACAGACAACATCAACACGCCGGTGACGATCATCGCTGCCCCCGGCGGCACCGGCAAGACCACCATCCTCAACGCCTGGCGACAGCAGCGCGACGGACGTGGCGGCGCGGACGCTGTCGTGGTCGCCTGGGTCGCCCTCGAACAGGAGGACAACCAGCTGTTGCCGTTCTGGGCCACGGTGGTCATGGCCTTGCAGGCGGCGCTGGGCGCGGTGCAGCCCGGCCTGGGCCAGCAGTTATTGCCGTTCCTGCAACGCTCCTCGCCCATCGCGCCGGCCGAGATCGTCGCCCGGCTGGCCGATGAGCTGGCCCGCGCCACCGCTACCGCCGGTCCCCTCGCCCTGGTGCTGGATGATTTCCACCACATCCAGTCGGCCGATATCCATACCTCGGTGCAGCTCTTGATGGAGCACCTGCCACCGTCTGTCCAACTCATCCTTGCCGGGCGGACGCGCCCGCCGCTGGCCCTGGGACGCTTGCGGGCGATGGGGGTGGTGACGGAACTGGACGCCGACGAACTGCGCTTTACGCTGCCGGAGGGCATCTCCTTCTTGCAGCAGCACATCACCGCTGAGCCGCTGGCCTATGGCGACATGGAGACCCTCGTGCGGCGTACCGGTGGCTGGGTAGCCGGTCTGAAGCTGGCTGTCCTGGCCCTCAACAAGCAGCCCGACCGGCGGCGCGTTATCGACACCTTCAGCGGCGCCCACGTCTTCCTGCGCGAGTATTTCACCGAGACAGCCCTGCGCCAGCAACCGGAGGCCGTGCAGAGCTTCCTGCTGAAGACCTCCATCCTGAAGCAGCTAACCGGCGGCCTGTGCGATGCCGTCACCGGGCAGAGCGATGGCGCAGGCATGCTCGCCCGCCTGTGGCAGGACAACTTGTTCATCACCTGCACCGAAGACCAGACCTGGTACCGCTATCATGACCTCTTCGCCGAAATGCTCAGCAGCCAGCTCCAGCGGCAGTGGCCCGACCAGATCGATGACCTGCACCGGCGAGCGGCAACCTGGTATGTGGCCCATGACATGTCCGCCGACGCCGTGAACCACCTGCTGTTCATCGAGGACTGGGAGACGGCGGCCGAGGTCATCGAAGACGTGGGCTTGCGGGAACTGGCCGAGTCGGGCGAGGATTCGCGGCTGCTGCGCTGGGTGCAGCGCTTGCCGGAGACAGTGGTACAACGGCACAAGACGCTGCTGTTCGTCTATCTGCGCCTGGCCAACCTGGCGCTGCCCCGCGACGAGGTGACCCGCTTTCTGCACTGCATCGAACAGAACCTGACCACCAAATCGCCCGCCGCCCTCACCGCTGACGAGCGCGAAGTCCTCGACGAAGTGCGCCAGATCACCCACCGCCTCGTAGCGCAGGATGTCATCCTGCCCGCCAGCCACCTGCCCGATCAGCGCTGGCAATTGCTCGACGCCCTACTCATCACCGAGACCTTCTACAAGCCCAAGACGGACGAAGTCGGCGCGCGCGTGCGCGAGATCTACAACCAGGCCCGCGCCGAGGGCAACCTGTTCGCCACCATCTTCGCCGGCACCGACCTGTCCAACCGCGCCCTCGTGCGCGGCCAGCTGCGCCAGAGCGAAAAGCTGGCCTACCAGGTCTTGCAGCAATGCCTGTTGCAACGCGGCCATCTGCCGGAGCCGGCCAGCATCGCCCTGGCGCTGTTGGCCCAGGTCTGCCTGGCGCGCAACGATCTGACCCGCGCTCACCAACTGCTCGACCGCGCCCTGGTCGTCGATCCCAACCCGACCAGCTCCAACATGCCCCTGACCATCGCCATGATCCGCGCCCGACTGCAATCGGCCGAGGGACGGCACACCGAGGCCGAGGCGACGATGGCCGCCGCGCGCACCTTGCAGGCGCTGCACCCGGCCGGTGCGTGGCGCGACCGCGACCTGGTCGCCCATGAGGCCCGCATTCGCGCCCGCCAGGGGGATTGGGAGGCGGCGTGGCAACTGCTGATCGAAGCGGAGACGGACGAACCGCACGCGCTCTCGCAACTGGTGGCCGCCGAAATCCAGCTGGCGCGCGAACAGTCCGGCGCGGCCGAGTCGCTACTGGCCCAGTTCGTGGCCCAGTACCCGGCCGGCTTCCCCAATGAATCCAGCCTGGAGGCCCGCCTGCTCTGGGCGCGCGCGCTATCGGCCCAGGGCAAGATGAACCAGGCGCACCGGGTGCTGGCCGAGGCGGTGCGGCTGGCCGCCGCGGAGGGCTACCTTCGCCCGTTTCTCGACCAGGGCCGGCCGCTCGTGCCCCTGCTGGCGTTGATGCTCCACATGGGCGCGCTGCCGGCGGATGGAGAGCGGTTCATCAGCGAGGTCTTGCGGCTGCTGGAGGGTTCACCCCTCAGCCTTCATCCCTCATCCTTCGCCCACATGCCGGCCGAGGGCCTGGACGCAGTGGCCACGGCGACCTCTATCACCGCGCGTGAGCAAGAGGTGCTGCGGCTGCTGAGCGAGGGGCTGTCGAACCGGGAGATCGCCGACCGGCTGTGCGTCTCTGTCGGGACGATCAAGACGCACCTGACCAACATCTACGGCAAGTTGGGCGTCAACAGCCGCATGCAGGCCGTGGCCGAGGCACAGGCGCTGCGAGTGCTCTAGGGACCGATGGCCGCCGCCAGCGCGGGGATGGCCGCCGGGTCGGCCAGCAGCCAGCGGGCCAGTTCGTCGTGGGGCAGGTCGTTGCGCCAGCGGCGATAGGTGTCCTGGGGCAGGTCGCGGTAGAAGAGGGCCACGACGATGGCCGCGGGGTCATCCCAGCGATAGGCGTAGTAGACTGTCGTCAGCACGCCCGGCAGCGCGCCGTTCTTGTAGCCGATGTTGCTGCCCCACTCTAGATTGTTCTCAAACTGATTGGGCCACTCCAGATAGCGCCGCGCCTGGAAGCTGCTGTCGGCGTTGCTCAGCCCATTGCCGGCCAGCAGGGCCATGAGGGCGGCATAGGCGCGGGGCGTGCCGCGCGGGGCCAGACGGGCGGCAAAGGTGCGTTGGGTGTCGATGGACGGCCGCCGGTTGCGCTCGCGCCAGGCGACCTCGGCGGCGCGGAACTCCGCCTGCCCGGTGTAGGCGTCGGCCAGCAGGGCCACGTCGCGGCCGTAGGCGGCCTCGTCGTCGAAGTAGGCCACCAGAGCGGCGGCATCGTTGGCCAGCGCGCGGGTGTGGTTGGCCATCAGCAGGAATTGACCCAGGAAGGTACAGGGGGCGCTGTGGCTGCCGGCGGGGTTGTCCAGCCCCAGGGCGCGGGCTGTGTCCTCGATGCGCGCCTGGCCCAGGCGCAGGTGCAGATAGTCGGCCGCGGCGTTGGAGCTATGGCGGATCATCATCCACGGCACTTCCGACAGGGGCACAGCCGGGTTGTCATCCGGCGAGAGGAGGCGGCCCTCGGCGCGCAACTCGGCCAGCGCCCGCTGGTGCGCGCCCAGGTCGAAATTGGGCAGGTAGAAGCGCTCCAACTCGGCCAGCGGCACGATCTCCTGCGGATTGAGCTCCCCGGCGGCGACCGCTTCGACGTAGGCGACGAGGGTGATGACCTTGGCCACCGAGGCCAGCGGCATGGGCGTGTCGGCGTTCCAGTAGATACCCTCCGTCTCGCGGCCGACCTGATAGGCCACCAGCCCCACGGTTTCCGGTGCATCGCGCAACTGCTCGATGGCCGGCCAGGCCGCGGCGGGCACGATGGCGCGCAGGGCGGCCTCGCCGGTCAGCGTGACGCTGGACGCGGCCGGCCCG
>JAIBAS010000573.1 GCA_019695075.1 Promineifilum sp.
TCGTCGCCGTGGGCGACCACGTCGCCCTCAGCTGGGCGCCCAGTTGCGGCGCGTGCTTCTACTGCCTCCACAACCGCCCCAGCCTGTGCGAGACTTATATCGCCCCGCTCTGGGCCGGAACAATGCTCGACGGCACGACGCGCCTGAGCCGGGACGGCCGCCCCGTCTACCACTTCAGCGCCCTGGCCTGCTTCGCCGAGTACACCGTCGTGCCAGAGGTCTGTTGCGTCCCCCTGGCCGCCGACATCCCCCTGACCGTGGCCGCGCTCATCGGCTGCGCCGTCGCCACCGGCGTCGGCGCGGCGCTGAACACGGCCCGCATCCGGCCGGGCAGCAGCGTGGCCGTCTTCGGCGCGGGCGGCGTCGGCCTCAGCATCATCATGGGGGCCAGGCTGGCCGGCGCGAGCCGCATCATCGCCGTAGACACCCACGAGGCCAAGGGCGTCATCGCCCAGGCCTTCGGCGCAACCGACATCCTCATGGCCGGCCCGGACACCGTGCGGGCCATCCAGAACCTGACCGAGGGGCGCGGCGCGGACACCGTCTTCGAGGCCATCGGCCTGCCCGTCGTCCAGGAAACGTGCCTGGCGGCGGCGCGGCCGGGCGGGCTGGTCGTCCTGGCCGGCATCGCGCCGATGGGCAGCGCCACCAACCTGCCCGGCGCGCTGATCACCCGGCAGGAGAAGACCGTCACCGGCTGCTACTACGGCAGCGCCAACCCGGCCCGCGACTTCCCGCTCTACGCCGACCTCTACCGGCGCGGCCTGCTCGACCTCGACCGCCTCATCTCGCGCACCTACCCGCTGGAGGCCATCAACGCGGCCTACGCCGACATGCTCGGCGGCGAGATCGCCCGCGGGCTGATCGTCTTCCCATGAGCGTCGCCTATACACTACGCCCGGCCACGCCGGCCGACTTCGACTTCCTGTTCGCCCTGCATCGCGCGGCCATGCGGGCCTACATCGAACCGATCTGGGGCTGGCATGAGGACTGGCAGTTGGAATACTTCCATGAGAAATACGACAGCCGGCAGCGACAAATCATCCAGGTGGAGGGGCAAGATGCGGGGGTGCTGGTCGTCGAGCGGCACGCCGATGAACTGTATCTGGGGCTGATCGAACTGCTGCCCGCTTTTCAGGGACGGGGTGTCGGCGCGGCCATCGTCCGCGGGCTGATCGCGCAGGCCCGGGCTGAGGGGCTGCCGCTGGGGCTGCACGTGCTGCGCACCAACGCGTCGGCCCGCCGGCTCTACGAGCGGCTGGGCCTGCGCGTGGTCGCTGAGGAGCCGAATCGCTATCGGATGAGCACCTGAGGCGCGGCCAGGCGGCCGCGGCCAGCACTCGCCGGCCCGCGCGGGCCGGCGCTACTCAATAGCTTCGGCGCTGATCGCAAGGTTCAGTTGATCGACAGCGTGCTCAGATGGTGCCAGCGTTCCATCGCCCCGGTGCGGAACAGCGCCGGGTCGAAGTCGGCCAATGCCTCCCAACCCTCAACGCTGGCCAACTCGCGCTCCTCGTCGGATAGCTCGATGACGATCTGGCGGCCATCGGTCTTCATCTCAATGGTCAGCAGATCGCTGCCGTCGTCGACGATCTCGCGAATGCACTGGCGGTCGCTCCCTTCGGGGTAGCGAATGAACGCGGCCGAACACCGCTGGCAGAAAGCCAAATTCGCGTCACACAGGTCACGATCGATTACCACACGCATACAACTACTCCTTGCTCGTGTGGGGTTCACACGCTCCGCACGCGCTTAACCGGCGCTGCTGCGCCCTGCATCATACTGTAGCACGTTCGTCGGGCGGCAATAGTGACAAATGTCAGCAAATAGCATACGATTTGTCATATTCCCTGGAGCCGCCACCTCGGAACAATCATCACTATGCCAACTTACTTCGTCACCATCGCGGGCAACATCGGCGTGGGCAAGTCCACGCTCGTCTCACTCCTGGCCAACAAACTGGGCTGGGAGCCGGTATTGGAAGCCGTCACCGAGAATCCGTATCTGGCCGATTTCTACGAGGACATGAACCGGTGGAGCTTCCACTCGCAGGTGTTCTTCCTGGTGCGCCGCCTCCAGCAGCACCACGATCTCCTGCAACAGCCCAACCCGGTCTTGCAGGATCGCAGCGTCTACGAGGACGCCGAGATCTTCGCCCGCAACCTGTATCATCAGGGCCACCTGAGCGAGCGCGACTGGACGTCGTATTTCGAGCTGTACCAGACACTCACCCACCTGCTGCGCCCGCCCGACCTGGTCATCTATCTGCGCGCTTCCGTGCCGACGTTGCGCCGCCGCATCACCGGGCGCGGACGCGAATATGAGCGCAACATCGCCGACAACTACCTGGCCGATCTCAACCGCCTCTACGACAACTGGGCCGCCAGCTTCACGCTCAGCCCGGTGCTGACCGTCGATACTGACAATCTCGACTACGTCCAATACGACGAGCACCTTAACCAGATCTGGCAGCGCATCTCCGACCGGCTCCACGGCCGCGACTATCTGTCGCTGCAATAGCCGGCGGCAATCGCGGGCGGGGCCTGCCCGCCCGCCCTGACCCTTCATCCGCGGGCAACGCGCGCGCCGAGCGGCCGCCGCCCCGCCCCAGTCTCCCGGCCCGCTCCGGCCGGGAAAAGGAGCAACAACATGAGCGTCTATAAGGTTATCGAAGTGGTGGGCACCAGCCCCGTGTCGTGGGAAGAGGCGGCGCGCGCGGCCATCGAAGCGGCCGGCGCATCGCTGCGTGACCTGAGAGTGGCGGAGATCACCAAGCTCGACATCCGCCTGGACGACGACGAGATCATCGAATACCGGGCGCGGGTCATGATCTCCTTCAAGTACGAGAACCTATCCGAGTAAGCGCGGTCGTCGCGCCGCAAAGAGCGTCGCGCCGCAAAAAAGGGGCGCCGGCCGCTGATGCCGCCGGCGCCCCAGCACACACTCAAACCTGGCCTGGCGTTAGTTCAGGCGCTCGAAGATGCCGGCCGCGCCCATGCCGCCGCCGATGCACATCGTCACCATGCCGAACTGCGCGTCGCGCTTGGGCATTTCGTGCATCAGTTGCACGGTCAGCTTGGCCCCGGTGCAGCCCAGCGGATGACCCAGGGCGATGGCCCCGCCGTTGACGTTAACGATCGCCTCGTCCAGGCCCAGCTCACGGATGACGGCCACGGCCTGTGAGGCGAAGGCCTCGTTCAACTCGATCAGGTCGATGTCGGCCAGGCTCATGCCCGTGCGCTTCAGCACCTTGGGTACAGCCACAATCGGGCCGACGCCCATTACCTCCGGCCGAACCCCGCCGACGCCAAAGCCGACGAAGCGCATTAGCGGCGTCAGCCCCAGCGCCTCGGCCTTGCTGCGCTCCATGACGATGACCGCCGCCGCCCCGTCGCTCAGGGGCGAGGAGTTGCCGGCGGTGACGCTGCCGCCCTGCCTGAACACGGGCTTCAGCTTGGCCAGTCCCTCCACGGTTGTGTCCGGCCGCAGGTGCTCGTCACGGTCAAACAGCACCGTGCTGCGCTCCGGCCCGTTGGCCCCGGCCACCACCTCTTCGATCTCCAGCGGGACGATCTGGTCCTTGAACGCGCCGCGCTCATAGGCGGCAGCGGCCTTCTGATGGCTGCGCACGGCGAACTCGTCCTGCACCTGGCGCGTCACCTCGTACTCATCGGCCACGCGTTCGGCCGTCAGCCCCATGCCCATGTAGACTTCGGGCATGTTCTCGACCATGTAGGGGTTCGGGTTCACGCGGAAGCCGGTCATGGGCACCAGGCTCATCGTCTCCGCCCCGCCGGCGATGATCACGTCGGCCCCATTGGCGATGATGCGCTCGGCGGCCATGGCGATCGTCTGCAAACCGCTCGAGCAGAACCGGTTAACCGTCTGGCCGGAAACTTCCACCGGCAACCCGGCGCGCAGAGCAATCGACCGCGCGAAGTTCAGCCCCTGAGCCCCCTCGGGCATGGCGCAGCCGATGATGACGTCATCGATCTCAGCCGGGTCTAACTCCGGCGCTTTCTGCATCAGGTCGGCAATGACCGCCGCGGCCATTTCGTCGGAGCGCCAGTTGCGGGTCGCGCCGCGCTTGGACTTGCCCACGGCCGTCCGCGAACCGGCCACGATTACAGCTTCTCGTGTCATAGTCGTAGCTCCTAAATTGGCTCCTTAATTGCGCAGCGGCTTGCCCGTCTGCAACATGTGCATCATGCGCTCGCGCGTCTTCTCTTCGCCCAGCAGCGACAGAAACGCCTCGCGCTCCAGGTCCAGGATGTACCAGGGATCAACCCAGGCAGGCGCGCTGATGTCGCCGCCGGTGAGGACGGTGGCCAGCTTGCCGGCGATCTTGGCGTCGTGCTCCGAAGCGAAACCGCCCCACAGCAGGCCGCGCACGCCCAGCTTCAGCGCGTAGAGCGCGTCGCGCCCGGCGGCGTAGACCTTCTCGACCTCCGGCGGACGCGCCCCGGCGGCTGCCAGTTGCAGCGCCCGCTGCTTGGCCCGCGCCAGGCGATGGTCGCTGTTCATGACGATCATGTCGTCCGGGTACAGGTAGCCCATGCCTTTGGCTTCCCAGGCGCTCGTACCCACCTTGGCCATGGCGATCTGCTCGAACGCTTCCTGCAAGGCGGGTAGTACGTCGGCGTTGGGCGCGCGCATGGCCGGGTTGACCTTGCGGCGCAGCACTTCCTTGCAGCCGCCACCCGCAGGGATGAGACCGACGCCAAACTCCACCAGGCCCATATAGACCTCGTGGTCGGCCGCGGCCTCCCAGCCGGCCATGGCCATCTCCACGCCGCCGCCCAGCGCCATCTGGTGCGGCGCGGTGACGACCGGCTTGGGCGCGTGGCGCAGCTTGAAGGTGGCCGTCTGTAGCGCCTTGATCATCTTGTCCAGGGCGTCGAATTGCCCCTGGGCCGCGGCCACGCCGACGGCGAAGAGGTTGGCCCCGGCCGAGAAGTGCTCGCCGTTGTTGCCAATGACCAGGGCGTCGAAGTCGCTATCGAGCCGCTCCAGCGCCTTGAAGGCCATATCGATGATGTCCTGGTCGATGGCGTTCATCTTGGTGTGGAACTCGAACAGGGCTACGCCATCGCCCATGTCGAGCAGGCTGGCGCCGTCGTTGCGCTCCACCACCTTACCGGCGGCGCGCAGATCGGCGATGCGGACGATGTTGCGGTCGGTGACCAGAGGCTGATAGCTCTTCGTCGCCGGATCGTAGTCGCTCAGCCCGCCGTTGGCGCGGTAGAAGCAGTCGTGGCCGGTGGCCAGCATCTCCTTCACCCACGGGGCAACAGCGAAGCCCTCGGCCTCCATCTTCGCCGCCGTCTCGGCCACGCCCAGCATATCCCACATCTCGAACGGGCCGGCCTCGTGGCCGAAGCCCCAACGCATGGCCGCGTCCACGTCCGACAGCCGGTAGGCGATCTCCGGCATGACGTAGGCGGCGTAACTGAAACCGTAGTAGAGCAGCTTGCGGATATAGGCGGCTGCGCGGTCGTCGAATTGCAGCAGCCGGCGCACGCGCTCGCCCAGGTCTTCCACGTTGCGCACCGCGCCAATGGAGTCGAAGCGGATCTTCGGCGCGGGTTCATACGCCATCGTCGCCGGGTTCAGCGCCCAGAACTCGCGCTTGCCGCCGGCGCGTTCCTCTTTGTAGAAGCCCTGCTTGCTCTTGTTGCCCAGCCACTTGCGGTCGAGCATCGCCTGCATCAGCGCCGACGTCCGCTCCGGCCGCAGCGCCTCGCGGAAATCGTCGTGGGCCACGGCATCGTAGAGGTTGTTGTTGACGTGGGCCATCACGTCCAGGCCGACGAGGTCGAGCAGCCGGAAGGTGGCCGTCTTGGGCCGGCCGATGGTCGGGCCGGTGATGGCATCGACTTCGGGGATGGTGTAGCCGTTCTCCAGGGCATATTCCAGCCCGTAGGACGAGGCCACGGCGAAGAAGCGGTTGCCGATGAAGTTGGGCGTGTCCTTGCAAACGACGACGCCCTTGCCCAGCACATCCGCGCCAAACGTCTTCATGAAGTCGACCACTTCGAGCGCGGTGTCGCCGGTGGGGATGATCTCCAGCAGCTTGAGATAGCGCGGCGGGTTGAAGAAGTGCGTGCCCAGAAAGTGGGCGCGAAACTCCGGCGAGCGGCCGGCGGCGATCTGATTGATCGGGATGCCCGACGTATTGCTGCTGACAATGGCCTTCGGCTTGCGAATCGCCTCCAGCCGGGCCATCAACGCTTGCTTCGGCTCCAGTTGTTCGATGATGACCTCGATGATCCAGTCGCAATCGGCCAGCTTGTCGAAGTCGTCTTCCAGGTTGCCCAGGGTGATCAGCTCGCCCCGGTCGGCGCGGGCCAGGTTGGCCGGCCGCGCCTTGGCCATGCGGTCGTAGAGCGAGGCGACGATGCGATTGCGCGCCGCCGGGTTGCTCTGCTCGGCCGCGCTCAGATTCGGCGGCACGATGTCCAGCAGCACCACGGGAATGCCGATGTTGGCCAGGTGGGCGGCGATGCCACCCCCCATCGTCCCCGCGCCGACGATACCCACCTTGTCGATTCGATAGCTCATGTGCGCTCCTGTGTGCGTGCAGGCCCGATCGACGGGTCAGCCAGTGCCCGCCGATCGGACCGCGGATGACGAGATGTCCCTACTTCAGTTCGCGCCGCGAGTAGCCCAACAGGCTTCGGGCGACGATGAGCTGGTTGATCTGCTTGGTGCCTTCGTAGATGTCGTTGATCTTGGCGTCGCGCATCCACTTTTCGGCCAGCCACTCGCGCGAGTAGCCCTTCGGCCCCAGCAGTTCGACCGCCTTCTGCGTGATCCAGGTGACGGCGTCGCCGGCGCGGTACTTGCACATGCTGGCTTCCAGGCGGTTGCTCTCGCCGTGGGCCATCTGCGCCGTCGCCCGCAAGGTCAGCAGCCAGGCGCCCTTGTAGCGGGCCTCCATCTCGATCACGTCGCGCTCGACGGCCGTCAGCTCGTGGAGCGCCTTGGTGTAATCGATGACGATGCCCTCTTCGGCCAACTTCTCGCGGGTGAACTCCAGCGCCGCGCGAGCGATGCCGATGGCGCTGGCGGCCACGGCCGGCCGCGAGGCGTCGAAGGTCTTCATCGCCCCCAGGAAGCCCTTACGGCTCTCGACCTGCTGCACTTCGGGGTCGCCCAGGACATTGTCGAACGGAATGCGCACATTGTCAAAGTGCAGGGCCACCGTGTCGCTGGCGCGAATGCCCAGCTTGTGCTCCTGCTTGGCGATGCTCACGCCGGGCGTGTTGGCCTCGACGACGAACGACTTGATGCCCGCGCGGCCGGCCTGCGTGTCCACCGTCGCCCAGACGACGCACAACCCGTCCGACTCTTTCAGGGCCAGCGCGCCGTTGGTGATGAAGATCTTCTCGCCATTGAGCACCCACTCGTTGGTCTCCGGGTCGAGCACGGCCGTCGTGCGCATAGCGCTGTTGTCCGACCCCGCGCCCGGTTCGGTGATGGCCATCGCTCCCCACTTGGGCGCGCCCTCGGTGAACTTCTTCAGGAAGCGCACGCGCTGCTGCGGCGTGCCGGCCGAATCGACGGCCGCGCCGCCCAGCATCGGGTGCGGCAGGCAGAGGTACTGCCCGGCGTCGCCCCAGCTGAGCTGCTCGATCATCATGATGAAATTCACCATGCCATAATCCGGCCCCTCGCGCTTGGGCTTGGCGCTGCCGTTGCTGCCGTTGCCGCCGTTGACCTGTTCCATCAGCGGCTTGAGCGAGCGCTTGACCATCTCCTGCGTGAAGGGCCAGGTCATCTGCACGAAGGCCTGCGGGCGGGCGTGCTCGTTCTCATCCAGCTCGCGCGAGTACGGCCGCATCGCCTGCTCGGCAACCATACGAATCAGTTGCAGTTGATTCTGTATGAATGGAGGTATCTCGAAACTGATCATGGTCTCTCCTCGTTTGGCGGACTATTCGCGTGACTAGATGATCGCCAGCCCATCGAAGCTGGCGAAGCCGCGGGCGTTGCGCAGCCACAACTCGACCGGGTACTCGCGGATGTAGCCGTAGCCGCCCAAGACCTGCACGGCCCGGTCGGCCACCAGCACCACCATCCGGTCGATCTGCTGCTTCATGATGGTCGCCTCTTTGGTAGCGTCCTGGCCCTGATCGAGCATCCAGGCCACTTCCCAAACCAGCAGCCGGGCCTCGTCGATCTCTGTGGCCATGTCGGCCAGCATGAAGGCGATGGATTGGCGGTGGGCGATGGGTTCGCCGAACTGGACGCGCTGCTTGGCATAGTCGCGAGCATACTCGAAGCCGGCCCGGGCCACGCCGACGGCCGCCGCGCCGAGCGCCACCCGGCTGTGGTTCAGCAGCAGGCTGAAGTCGATGCCCGCCTCGCCGCCCAGCTTGTTCTCCGCCGGGATGCGGCAGTCGCTCAGCGTCAGCAAGTTTGTCGTCAGGGCCTTGACGCCCATCAGCTTGTCGCGCTTGCCCACGGTCAGGCCGGGCGTGCCGGCGGGAACCAGGAAGGCCTGCGTGTGGCCGCCCTCGTTGGCATAGATGAGGATGGCTTCGGCCTCGTCGGCCAGCGGCACAAACGTCTTCACGCCCTCCAGGACATACTCGGCTCCTTCGCGGACGGCCGTTGTCTTCAGCCGGTAGGGGCTGAACTGCACCAGCGGCTCGATCAGCGCCGCGGTCAGCTTCGGCGGGGCCTCATTGCAGAAGCGCGGCAGATACTCCTCGCGCTGCGCCTCCGTGCCACAGAGCATGACCGGGACGGCCACCAGGTTGGGAGCCATGACGGCCAGCGTGACGGCCAGGTCGCCCCAGGCCATTTCCTCGATCGCCAGCGCGCCGGTGACGCTGGAGTATTCGCCGAAGCCGCCGTAGGCCTCCGGGATGGCCGTCGGCAGCAGGCCGATCTCCCAGCCCGCCTGCACCAGCGCCGCCGGTATTTCGCCCTCTTCCTCGGCGTCGCGGTAGACCTTCCGCAGGCGCTCCCTGGCAAAGCGGGCGATTGTGTCGGTCAGCATCTTCTGCTCTTCATCTGGACGAAAATCCAACATGGCTAACTCCTCCACAATCGTTCACAACGTGACGTGTGCGTATACGAATTCGATGACAGGGCGCTGCCCGGTCGCCATTTCGACTGTCTGTTAACGGCGCACAATGCGGTCGGTCATACGCGCCACGCGGACGATGGCCCGCACGTCGTGGACGCGCACGATGTCCGCCCCGCGGTCGATGCCGATGGCCACAGCCGCGGCCGTGCCTTCCACCCTCTCTTCGGGTGGAAGGTCAAGCGTGTAGCCGATAAATGACTTGCGCGAAGGGCCAATGAGCAGCGGCCGGCCCAACGCCTTCAGCTCGCCCAGGCGGTCGATCAGTTCGACGTTCTGGGTCACCGTCTTGCCGAAGCCAATGCCGGGATCGAGGATGATCTGCTCGGCGCGCACGCCGCCGGCGGCGGCAATCGCCATCTGCTCGCTCAGTTCGCGGGCGATGTCGGCCATCAGGTCCTCGTAGTTAATCCCGACATACCGGCCACCCAGGCGCTGCTCCTGGGCGACGTCCTTCGGCTTGCTGCGGTTGTGCATAATGACCACCGGGCAGCCGCGCGCGGCCGCCAGCGGGGCCATGTCCGGGTCCATCCGCAATCCCCAGACATCGTTGATCCAGTCCGCGCCGGCATCGAGCGCCGCCTCGGCCACCGCGGCGCGATAGGTATCGACGGAGATCGTCGCCTCGCCCACGGCCGTCCGCAGCGCCCGGATCACGGGCACGACGCGCGCCAATTCCTCCTCGGCGGTCACGGGCACGCTGCCCGGCCGCGTGCTCTCGCCGCCAACGTCCAGAATGTCGGCTCCGTCGTCGAGGAAGCGCCGCGCCTGGGCTACCGCCCGCGCCACCGCCTCTTCGGTTGAGACCTGAGCCAGGCCATCGCCGGAAAAACTATCCGGCGTGGCATTGATAATGCCCATCACGTAGGTGCGTTGACCCCACTCGAAAGTCATGGTTCCGGGCGCCTACGTGGTTGGCAATGCTAGACCGTAGCCTGTTTCTGACCGACGGCAACGTCGCGGGCCCTGTTGGGGAACTGCATCTCAAACAGCCGCTCCACGCCGGCCGTATCAACCCGTTCGAGCATCTCTTCAACCGTCTCACCTGTCTGCGGATGATGGAAGGTAGGAATGATGTCGGCCAGCGGCGCGAGCACGAAGGCGCGCGCGGCGATGCGCGGATGCGGAATCGTCAGTTCCTCGTCGGCCAGAATCAGCTTGTCGTAGAACAGGATATCGATGTCGATGAGACGCGGCCCCCAGTGGCGACTCGGCTGGCGTCCCATCTCGACCTCAATGGTTTTGAGGATGTGGAGAACGTCACGCGGCGGCGTCGTCGTGGCGGCGGCCACACAGACATTGAGGAAAGGCGGCTGGTCGGTGTCGCCCCACGGCTCGGTTGCGTAGACCGGTGAAATGGCTGTGATGGTGAAATGCTCCCCCAACCGGGCAATGGCCTGTTGGAGGTTAGCATACCGATCGTTCAGGTTCGACCCAAGACTCAAGTACATCAGACTCATAACTGATCACCACCTCGATGTGTCCCGCCTGTTAAGGATAACCGACATGACGCACTGCATTATTGTACATATTTATAACACACTGCGTCATGAGTGTCAACGGATTGACAAAAAGGTCTTTCATGGCCCCTTGGCGCGCGGCGGCTAGAATAGCCTCGTGAAAGTGAGGTCGAAACACCTATTCATCATCGTGCTGGCGGTCGTTGTGGCGGCGCGCGCGGCGCGGTTGATAGCCGCCCAGGACGCCGCGCCGGCCGTCATCTCCCTGCCCGTCGAGCCGGGAGACACTTGGGCGGCGCTGGCCGCCCGCTACAGTCTGGACGAGGCCGCCCTGCGCGCCCTGAACCCGCATCTCAACGCGGCCATCCAGCCGGCCATCGGCGGCGTGGTGAACCTGCCCGCCGACGCCACGCCGCGCACCGGCCGCCTGC
>JAIBAS010000256.1 GCA_019695075.1 Promineifilum sp.
GGCCGCGGCCAGCGCCCGGGCCACGGCCGCGCCGGCCGCCTGGCCCGCGCCGGTGACGATGGCCACCTGGCCGGAGAGGTTGAGGGTGCTCATACTAGCCTGGCTTCGTCCCTGCATGAATGGCGATTGTCCCGAACATATACAGCCGGTAGTCCACGTCCACAAAGCCGCTGTCGCGCATCGTCGCCGCCAGTTCCGCCGGCCCCTGGAAGCCCTGGGTGCTGTCGGGCAGATAGCGGTAGGCGTCGGCCTCGCCGGTGATGAGCCGGCCGAGCGTGGGGATGACCGTGTTCAGGTGGATTCTGATGAACGGCCGCAGCAGATTGTCCTTGGGCGGGCTGGACTCCAGCACGACGACCCGCCCGCCGGGGCGCGTCACGCGCCACTGCTCGCGGAACGCCCCGGCCACGTTGATAACGTTGCGCATCAGGAAGCCGGAGGTGACGGCGTCGAACGTCTCGTCGGGGAAGGGCAGCCTCAGCGTGTCGGCCGCCACCCAGCGGATCGTCTCCCGGCCGGGCAGGCGCTTGCCGGCGCGCATCATCTCGATGGTGAAGTCGCCGCCGACGGCGTGCAGGTCGGGCACTTGCCGCCGGCCCTCGTCGGCGATGTCGCCCGTGCCCGTGGCGATGTCGAGCAGCCGGCCGCCCGCGGGCAGGTTGGCCAGGCGGATGACATCTCGCCGCCAGCGAACGTCCTGACCGAAGGTCATCAGCCGGTTCATCGTGTCGTAGCGGCCGGCAATGCGGGCGAACATATCCTGCACGTACTCGGCGCGCTCTTGTCCTTGAAGGTGAGCCATAGGGTTGTCCGTTGGGCCACCGTGTGTCCGGCGGCCTCCGACCCATTTTAGGACAATCGGGGGAGAAAGAATAGAAGAGAAGTGGACAGTGAGCAGTAAGCAGTGAGCAGTGAGCAGTGAGCAGTGAGCAGTGAGCAGTAAGCAGTAAGCAGTAAGCAGTAAGCAGTAAGCAGTAAGCAGTAAGCAGTAAGCGGTAAGCAGTGTCCACTGTCCACTACTTACTGGTCACTGATCACTATCCACTTCTTGTCCTATCGCGATACCCCAGCAGCCGCAGGCCATTGAGCGACACCAGCACCGTGCCGCCCTCGTGGCCGACGACGGCCAGCGGCAGCGGCAGGTTGCGGGCGAAGATGGTCACCAGCATCAGGGCGATCATGAACAGAGCAAAGCCGAGGTTGACGATGAGCGTCCGCCGCGTGGCCCGGCTCAGGCGAATGACGTAGGGGATGTTGCGCAGGTTGTCGCTCATCAGGACGATGTCGGCCGTCTCCAGGGCCACGTCGGTGCCGGCCGCGCCCATAGCGATGCCGATAGTCGCCGCGGCCAGCGCCGGGGCGTCATTGACGCCGTCGCCGACCATGGCCACCGGGCCGAAGTGGTCGCGCACATGGCGGATGGCGTTGACCTTGTCCTCCGGCAGCAGGTCGGCAAAGACCTCGTCCACGCCCGCCTGGGCGGCGATGCGCCGGGCGACGCGCTTGTTATCGCCGGTCAGCATAATGACCCGCTCGACGCCGGCCGCCTTTAGCTCGCGCACGACCGCCGGGGCATCGGCCCGCAACACGTCGGCCAGAGCGATGATGCCCAGCAGGGTCAGCGACAACTCACCGCCGGCCGTGGGCCTCTCCGCGGCCACGATCACGCTGGTCTTGCCCTGTTCCTCCAGGGCAGCCACGCGGGCGCTGGTCGCTTCCATCGCGCCATCCAGCCCATAGCTGTCGAAGTAGCGCGCGTTGCCGATGTGGATCGTCAGCGGGCCGTGGCCGGGGGCCGTCACCGTGCCGCGCACGCCCTGCCCGGCGACGGATTGGAAGTGGGCCACCGGCAGCAGTTCCAGCTCGCGCGCCGCCGCTTCAGCGACGATGGCCGCCGCCAGCGGGTGTTGCGAACGCGCCTCCACGGCCGCGGCCAGGAGCAACAACTCCTCGGCCGACGCCAGCGCCAGCCCGCCCGGCCGGGCCAACGTCATCGCCTCATTCCCCGCCTCATTTCCCCTCGCGTCCTTGCGTCCTTGCGTCCTTGCGTTAATCTCTTCCCTTGCGTCCTCGCCCCCTTGCGCCCTGGCGTTAACTTCTGCCTCCTCCAGCAAGACGACGTCGGTCACCACCGGCTTGCCCTCGGTCAGCGTGCCCGTCTTGTCGAAGGCCACGGCGCGGACGGTGGCGGCGTTCTCCACGTGGACGCCGCCCTTGAACAGCACGCCCCGCCGCGCCCCGTTGCCGATGGCCGATAGGACGGTGGCCGGCGTGCTGATGACGATGGCGCAGGGCGAGGCGGCGACCATGACGGTCATGGCCGTGTAGAAGGCCGCGTTCCACGACTGGCCAAAGATCAGCGGCAGCAGGGTGGCCACCAGCGCCGTCAGGACGATGACGCCCAGCGCGTACCACTGCTCGAAACGGTCGATGAAGCGCTGCGTCTCGGCCTTCTCGCTCTGCGCCTCCTCCACCAGTTGGATAAGCCGGGCCAGCGTCGAGTCCTTGGCCAGCTTGGTGACGCCGATCTCCAGGCTGCCATCCTGGTTGATCGTGCCGGCGAAGCACGTGTCGCCGGGCTTCTTGTAGACCGGAATCGATTCGCCCGTCAGCGACGCCTGATCGACGCTGCCCGCGCCGTTGAGTACCATGCCGTCGAGGGCAATGCGGTCGCCGGGCTTGACCAGCATCCGGTCGCCAACGCGCACCTGCTCAATGGGCAGGGTGACGAGGCGCTCGCCGCGGTAAACCGTGGCCTCGTCCGGCCGCAGCTTCATCAGGGCGCGGATGGCGTTGCGCGTCCGATCAAGGGCGAAGTCTTGCAGCGTGTTGGATAGCGAGAAGAGGAACAGCAGCATGGCCCCTTCGAACGGCTGGCCGACGATAGCCGCGCCCAGGGCGGCCAGGATCATCAGCAGGTCGATGTCGATGGTGCGGGCCATGAGCGATTCGACGCCGCCCTTCAGGCCAAACGCGCCGCCGGCCACATAGGCCACGGCGAACAGCGCCGGCGCCAGCCAGGCCGGGCCGGCGGCCGTCCGCTGCAGCAGCCAGGCGGCGATCATGGCCACGAAGGTGATGACGGTCAAGATGGCCTGGAGCCGTTGCGGCGTCAGCCAGACGCGGGCGCGGCCGAGGCGGGTCGTTGGGGCGGGCGGCGCGGCAACCCGGGCCGCGGCCGATGGCCCCACGCCGACGCCGAATTGCTCCACGCGCTGGGCGATGTCGCTGATGCTGATCAGACCGCTGTCGTAGTGGACGGCCATGACGCCGCCGGCGAAG
>JAIBAS010000590.1 GCA_019695075.1 Promineifilum sp.
CCAGCGCGGCGGCGCGCTCATCGAGCCGCCCAGCTTTGCCGCGGCGGGCACGCCCAGCGACAGCTTCTACCGCACTATGCTCTTCCATTACCGCCCGGCGAAGGCCGAGCCGGTCGATCTGCCGGCCAGCGAAGATGAGGCCGCGGCCCTCTTCACGGCCGAGTTCGACTTCCACCAGATGCTGACCGCTCTGGGCGACTACCCGGCGCTGCTGCGGCGGCTGGGGCTGGTCTTCGACCTGGAAGTGCCCGACGGCGCGCTGCCCGCCTCCGACAACGAGTTCGCTGCCCGCAAGGTGCGCGTCAACGCCACGTGGGCCTCCAACTTCGCCCCGCTGCCGGCCGACCCCGGGGCGCTGAACGTCAGCCCGTGGACGGTCTACGCCCTGGCGGCGCTGAACGGGCAAGACCTGTTCATCCCCTGGCCGACGCGCGACGCCGGCGCGGGCATGTGGCTGCCCGTAGCCGGGGCGGTTGATGTCGTCCAGGTGGACGCCGACGGCGCGGCCCTGCGGACGCTGCATCAGGTCAACAGCATCGACCGGCTGACCGATGGCCGTCCCGTGGCCATTGACGCCCCGGAGCGCGACGGCCTGGGCGCGCTGCGCAGCAGCGGCCTGGCCATCGTCCAGATCGGCCGGGCCGCGGCCATGGCCGAGGATTTCAACCGCTCGCTGACGCTGAATACTTTGCTGGAGCAGAACCCGCCCGCGCCGGCCGACCTGCGCGCCGAGGACGTGCAGCGCGGCTACCGGCTAGACGTGCAGGACGTGACCACCGGCCTGTGGTACTCGCTCCACCGCCGCGTAGGTACGTTCAATCCTCTCGACGACGCCCGCGGCCCCTTCGACCTGGCCGACGAGGGCTTCACCCAGCCCTCGGCGGCCACGCCGGCGGAGAAGCCCGGCACACCGCCCGACCCCAACGCCGAACTCTACATCCACGAAGCGCTGTTCACGTGGGACGGCTGGAGCCTATCCGCGCCGCGGCCGGGCAAGGCCCTCAGCCGCAGCCCCCGCGCCCCGTCGCCCGACGAGCCGGGCACGGAGCCGGACTACGTGCCCAACAAGGCGATGACCGCGCTGCGGCTGGAGACGAGCTTCCGGCCGCAAGATGGCTCGCTGCCGCGGCTGCGCTATGGCCGTCCCTACCGGCTGCGCGTGCGCGCCGTCGACCTGGCCGGCAATGGCCCGACGGTGGACGAGGCCACGGCAATGCTCGATAGGCTGGCGGGGATGCTCCAGCCGGTACTGCCCGCCGACCGGGAGGCGCTCTACAGTCGTTTTGAGCCGGTCAACCCGCCGGAGATCGTGCCGCGAGTCGAGTTCACCGAGGGCGAGTCGGCGGCGCGGCTGGTCATCCGCTCCGACTTCGACCGCTCGGCCGAGACCTACGCCGCCGAGCACCCGCCCTATGCTGCCGTCAACGAGCGACACGTCGTCGCGCCCAAGGCGGCCCTGGCCCAGATCGAGGCCCACGGCCTGCTCGATGCCGCCTTTGACGCCAAGCCGGGCGCGCTGACGGAGGAGGAGGTGCGCGCCATCCGCCGGGAGGTCTACGAACTGGCGCGGCGCGAGGCCGGCTCGTTGACGGACACCAGCCTGCCCACGGTCATCTTCGTGCCCACCAGCGCCGAAGACCCGACGCAGGGCTATGCCGTCCACACCGAGGAGCAGCTGGAACTGCCTTACCTGCCCGATCCGTGGTCGGCCGGGGTCGTCTTTCAGGGGCTGCCGGGGACAGCGCCGGGGCAGTTGACGACTATCGTCTGGGGCGGGCTGGCCTGGCCGAAGGCGACGCCCTTCCGGCTACAACTGGCCGAGGGGGACGCCCCGCCGCAGTGGGACGAGGCCGCGCGCGTGCTGACCGTCTTCCTGCCCGGCTCCGGCGTGGCCACGGTGCGTGTCAGTTCCCTCTTTGGCGGCGACCTGAGCCAGGTTGGCCTGTGGCGCTGGCTGGAGGAGGCGGTTAAGGCAGGCGAGATGGCCCCGGCGCGTCTGGACGAGATCGGGGCCGCGGCCAAGGAAGGCCGCCACTGGATGTTCACCCCCTTCCACGAACTGACGCTCATCCATGCCACGCAGCACCCGCTGGCCCAGCCGGAGTTCCTCGACCTGACGGCCGAGCGCCCCTATGGCCAGACGATCGCTTATCTGACCGGGGCCATCGACCTGCACGCGCCGTCCACGGCCAAGATCGACCTGTTGGCGACCTGGAAGGAACCGCGCGATGACCCGGCCGCGCCCGCCCCGGACACGGTCGACGGCCAGGCCCACGTCATGGAAATTCCCATCGACCTGCGCAACCAGCCCATTGCCGTGCCGCACCTGGAAGCGCCGGGGCGCTACGTCCTGTTGCTGGAGGATGACCGGTTGTTGACCTTCGACGCCCACGGTTGCGCCATCGTCGCCCAGGACATCCGCTGGCGGCAGGCCAACGAGCCGCCCCCGCCGCTCCACGAGGCCGACCGCCGGGAGAAGCGCCGGCTGTTGGCGGAGAAGATCGCCGCCCACGACTTCGGCGACACCAAGTACCGCCGCGTCCGCTATCGCCCGGCGGCCACCTCCCGCTTCCGCGAGTACTTCCCACCCACCCTGTGGGACGACTTGAGCCGCACCGGCGCGGAGATGGAGTTGGACATCCTGGCCTCGGCCCGCCCGGCCGCGCCCCAGTTGCGCTACGCCCTGCCCACCTTCGGCTGGACGGCCGAGGACGACGGCGCGACGGCCAGCAGCCGGCGGCTGGGCGGCGGCGTGCGGCTCTATCTGGAGCGGCCGTGGTTCTCCTCCGGCGATGGCGAACTGCTGGCCGTCGTCCTGGGGCAGGGCGTGCCCGACCCCCGCGACCACCTCTACCGCTACTCCACTTTCTGGGGGCAAGACCCGCTGTGGGTCAGCCCACCGCTGGAACTGCCGCGGCCGGCGGCCTTCCGCAATGCCGACCTGGTGGAGACGCGCGTGGCCCTGGGCGAACTGACCAACCGCTTTGTGACCGTTGTCGGCTTCGTGCCGCGCTATGACGAGAGCCGCGGCCTGTGGACGGTCGATCTCGACTTGCCCACGGCCGGGCACTACTTCCCGTTCATCCGCCTGGCGCTGGCCCGCTTCCAGCCGCGGGCGCTATCGGACGTGCGCCTGTCGAGTGTGATGCTGGCCGACTTCGTGCAGACCGCGCCCGACCGGCTGCTGACCGTCGCCCGCGACGCCGGCGGGCCGGGCGTCCACCGCATCCACGTCAGCGGCGCAGGCTACACGGCGCGGCGGGCGTTCAACCGCGTCGCC
>JAIBAS010000107.1 GCA_019695075.1 Promineifilum sp.
CCTGATAGAGCGTGTTGACGTGGACCAACTCGCCGCGCGTGTAGTTCTCCTCCATCGTGAGCGCCCCTAGCTGCGTCTCCATGTCGGCCGAGGTGATCGCGCCCTTGCGCGCCTGGGTGATGACCCATTGGCGTTCACCGGCCAGAGCCTCAAGGCGCGCGGCGATGCGCTCACGCTCGGCGGCCACGTTCTGCGCTCTGTCCTGTAGGTCGCTCATGTAGTGGCGCGCGCCGGCCAGCAGCAGGTCAGGATCGCCCAGCACCTCAAGCACCTTGGCCCACACAAAGTCATCGGCCTTCCGGCTGCCAATGGTCTTCGGGCAATCGGCATGGCGGCGCTCGGCATGGCGCTCTGGACAGTAGTACACCCCCGTTGGCGTGTTGCGCCGCTTGCCGCTGGCCTTGTAGCTGTTCATGCGCGATCCCCAGCGCCGGCCGCATTGGCAGTACAGCAGCCCGCCGATCAGGTAGTCACGCTTAACATTGCGCGCCGGATAGACCTTGTTGCCGGCGCGCACGGCCAGAAACTGCTGGTACACGTCTTCGCCGATCAGCGGTTCCACGGGAATGACGAAGGCCTCGCCGGCACGGGTCTGCACCTTCACACCGTGGGCATACTCGTAAGCGGCCGACAGGATGCTCTGGATACTCGATACCGCCCACTGCACCCGGCGCGGCACGGTCGATCCTTTCTGAGGCGCGCCCGCGGCGATGAGCCGCCGGCGTAGCTCCAAGATGGGAGTGTGTTCGTTGTACCAGTCGAAAATCTGGCGCACCCAGCGCGCTTCTTCTTCGACAATGACGATCCGCTCACCCTCACGCCGATAGCCATAGCGGTCTTGACCCGTGTTGGCCTTACCCGCCCGCAAGCGCGCCTTGACACCCATCGTCATGCGCTCCTTGAGCGCGTCCAGTTCCATCCCGGCGACCCACGCCTTCACCGGGGCCATGCGTGGATCAAATGACTCCTTGGCCAGCAGCACGTTAAGCCGGCCGGCTTGCACCTCATCCAGTACCAGCAGCATGGCCTTGAGGCCCCGGTAAAGCCGATCCTCTTTCCACGCCACAAGCACGTCAATCCGCCCTGCCCTAGCGTCGGCCAGCATGGCCAGCAGGCCGGGCCGGTCTGTGCGCGTGCCCGACGGATCGACCATGCGGCCGCGCACCCGATAGCGCTCAGTGTCCCGGTAGACGGCCGCCACGGTCAGGCCGGCGCGCTCGGCCAGGGCGCGGCAATCGCGCTCCTGTTCGTCGGGCGACGCCTTGCCGGCTTGATGCTCTGAGGATGTTCGGACGTAGATTCCCGCGCGTGTACCCATCGCTCACCTGTCGGGCGGGCGGCCGTCCACATGCCCGGCCGCCCCACCCCCTAAACTGTCAAGCCGCGCTTGACACTGCCGGCCGCGTGGGCGCGGCCGGCGAGGGCGACCTGGACGGCAGCTCAGCCTGCGCAATTGCGCTCGGCGTCAGGAATCTGACGATCCGCAAGTCCACCTCGGCCACGCCAACTAGCTCATTGTCGGCCACCCACTCCGGGTGGTGTTCTCTCACGTCGCTCAGTTGCGCCTCGCGCAGTGCCTCGGCGGCCGACTCGGCCACGTAGCAGGTATCCAGCCGTATCCGGCCGTCAGTGCGTCGCACGGGAATAAAGCGCACACCGGACTCATACTCAGCATTCATCGGATAGCAAGTCATCGTCTTCACCTTTCTCCTAGACTGGCCACCGCCCGGCTGATGTCGGCCTCATCCGGGTGATGGTAAAACGCTATCGCCGTGGCCGCCGTGTCGGCGTCCTTATGATTCAACAGCAGCGCGGCCACCTTCGGCCCATGCTGCTTTGTCACCAGGTGGCCCACCCTATGCCGTAAGGCATGGGAACGAACGATTGACGACGCGCCCGCCTCATGGGCCAGACTTTCAAAGACGTGTCCGAGCGCCGCGCGCGTCAACGGCCGATAGCGCCCATCGCGCGTCCGATAGTGGCGCGTCGTCACGAACACATAGTCACACTCGGCCGCCGGCCGGGCCGCCAGCCAGTTGCGCAGCGCCTCGGCCGTCCGGGCGTCGAAGCGGATCAACGTCGCTCCCGTCTTGCCCCTGCTGGCACTGACATAGACGCCGGCCGCGTCCGGGCCGCGGTCCAAAGCCCGCCGCAAGTCGCTAAGTCGCCAGTTGCACAACTCGCCCGAACGCGGCCCACACCCGCGAGCCACCAGCCAGATCGCCGCATCGCGGACACATGCCGGATCGGGATAGGCCAGCTGATGCAACGCGGCCGAGTGCCGCCCCGTGGCCGGCGCTTGCGACAGTGCCAGCCGCGCCGAGCGCCGCGCCTCTAGCCAGCCATTGACCATGTTCGTGATGCACTCTACATCGGACTCGGCCGGCAACTTGGGCCGGCTCGGTATGTAGGAGCCGATGCGAAGATGCGCCGTGGGATTGCGCGCCAGATAGCCCTCGGCTACCAGCCAGTTGAAGTAAGCGCGCACCGCCTGCCGGTAGCCGGCCAGCGTCGGGCCGGCCAGCTTGCGGGCCACCAGCGCCGCGTGCCATTCGTTAACGTGCCGGCGCTGCACCTCGCCGGGCGTCATGTCGCCGTAAGACTCCAGGAAGACGGCCAGCCGATGGCGGTAGTTGCGCTGGCTTGCGGCCGACTGCCCACTGAGGTCACTCAGGAAGTCGTCAAACAACTCGGCTAAGGTCTGCGTCGCCATAGTTCTACCCGCCGCGGGCGGCAGAGTGTCCCGCGCTATGTGCCCCATCATTGCACCGCTCTACCCACACGCCGCCATGAGCCAGCACAACCGCCTTGAGCCGCGCCCTATCCCGCTCGGCCAACTCGGCCGCCCTCTCAGGGTTGCGCGCCAGCCATGCCCGACGCCGGCAGTAGGCGCAACAGAAGCGCCCGCGGCGCGTCTTGGGCGCGAAGTCACGGCCGCAATGTTCGCACTGCGTTAGGGTCGATTTCGTCTTGATCGTCATAGGTCGCCCTGTTGGCGGTTAGTCGGCCGCCGCGCCGTCCGCCGGCAACTCTGGGAAGGCAAGGAACCACACCCCCCCCCGATGGGTTACAACGATGTCGGCCGCGGCGACCCGTGACGGGCTACCCGTCGCCGCCAGCCAGAAGTTGATTGCTACTACCAGTAGCCGAATTGCCTGAGTAGTGGTCATGCCGTGGTACCCCCGTGCGCGTCGTGCGTGCGCCGTGCGTGCGTGCTAGGTGCGCCCGCGCGGGTGTCGTCGCCCTGGGGCGGGGGGAGGATGTCCCGGCCGGCAAA
>JAIBAS010000026.1 GCA_019695075.1 Promineifilum sp.
CTGCCGGGGCGCGTCGAGGCCACGGTCGACGGGCCGACCTACCGGCTGATGTGCAATGGCGGCGAGGCGCGGGCGGAGTTGCGCGCCGGGCCGGGCGTCGAGTTGGAGCGCTTCATCGACCGCGTCGTCGTCGCCCACGGGACGATCCACGCTGCCGAGTCGGGCGCGCTGCTGATCGCCGACCGGCTGGAGGCGCTCTTCCGGGCGACGCTGACGCTGACCACGCCGGCGAGCGAGCCGGTCGTCGAGGAGTATGCCCGCGTCACCATCGGCGACGACCCGGCGGCCGATAACGCCCTCGCGCGCGCCATCCAGACGCGGCCGTCGGCCCTGGTGCGCGCCGAGTCGCTGGCTAAGATCGAGGCGCTGTCGCTGCCGCTGGGGCGCTCACGCTGGCGCTTCCTGGATTGCTACGCGCCACGCTTCAACTCGGCCCGCTTCGACCGGGCGCGCTTCCCCGGCGAAGTCTGCCACGAGCGCGGCGTCTTCGACGCCAGCCGCTTCGAGAACGCGCCGCCGGAACCGGTCGCCGCCGTCTTCACCGGCATCGACGACCCGCCCGACGCCGACGTGCAGGTGCAGTTCACGACCGTGTACTACCAGCCGGGGGCGTTCCGCGTCGAGTTGCCGGCCGACCTGCCGGAAGTCTTCGGCGGCCGGTTCAACCAGGCCCGCTTCGGCCAGGGCAAGAATCGGCCGGAGCTGTACCCGTTCGTCGTCACCGAGCCGCCCGGCGACGAGACCCACGTCGAGAAGGTCTTCGACCACTCCCGGCTGGTGGAGGTGGAGATCGTCCCGCGCGTGCCGCTGGGCTGGGAACCGGTGGCCATGCCCTTCCGCGAGCCGCGCGCCCTGACCCTGGGCGACGTGCGCACGCAAGCCCAGCTCTACCTGACCGAAGAGGGCATCGACGGCTTCCTGCGCATCGCCGCGCGCGAGCCGGGGGCCTATGGCAACCAGATCGCCGTTTCGGCGCGCGCGTCCGGCCCGGCCATGTACGACTTCGCCTTCATCTTCGAGGGCGCGCCCTTTGAGAACGCGCGCCGGACGGTGTTGGGCAAGCCGCTGGCCGTCCTGACGGCCGAGACGCTGAAACCCGGCCCGGCCGGCGTGTTGCAGGCCAAGGCGGCCGGCGTCCACGTCACCGTCAGCCGCGAGCGCACGGCGCAGGGGCAGGCGCTGAGCAGTTAACGTGATCGAACTTATAGTTGCAGAAAGGAGATAGTGAGATGGCAAATATCGAAGAGCCGTATGTGGAGTTCATGGCCGGCGACCTGATCGCTGCGGAGACGATGAACGACATGCAGAAGATGATCCGGGCCAACATCGGCGAGCAGTCGCAGGCAGCCATCGACGCCATCGAGCGCGTGCCGCGCGCCGACGACGCCGACGCCTTGCAGGGGCAGAGCGTCGAGGCGCTGACGCGAGCCATCGTCCAGCAGGCCATCAGCGAGATGTCGCGCGAGAGCGGCTACCGGCGCGTGTTCAAGAAGCTGCGCCTCGGCGACGAGCCGTCGGTCATCCAGCACAACCTGCGGAACTGCCCCCTGGTCGATCTCTACCAGTTGGAGTACTTCCAGGTCGTGGCCTCGGAGGACGGCTACAGCCGCCTGACGTGGGTCAACTTCTTCATCTACCACTCCAGCGAGAAGCGCATCCGCTACGCCCCGGAGGGCGAGAAGGCCAAGAACGTCGAGATCGAGTCGGCGCGAGAGTCGGTCTTCCGCATCCCCCTGCGCGACCTGCTGGCCTGGTACGCGGTGGACTACGACGACGATTCCAGCCTGGGCGACATCGAGACGGAGTTCTGGGACAAGATATTCAGCGATCCCAACGACCGCTTCGACGACGACCAGTACGCCCATTCGCCCTGGTTCGACCGCTGCTGCCGCGACGAGCGGACGGTGCGCAGTCTGAAACAGAAGGACGACTGGAACGAGATCTGGGTCAAGGTCATGCCGCGCAAAACGGTCAACTACCTGACGACGGCGCTCGTCACCTTCGATGGGCCAGTCATTGGCCCCCGGCCGCAGCCCGCGCCGACGCAGGTAGAGGTCTCGCACCTCGACCTGAACCGCATTGCCCTGCGGCTGCTGCGCGAACCGGTCTACAGCGACGATGTCGCCGACAACAACCCTCAGAACCAGATCGTCGGCCTTCCGGAAGAAGACCGGGCCGACGCATTGCGTGAGTTGAAGCTGATGGTCTTGCTGCGCGCATGACCGGCGGCGGAGGCCCTCCTGGCCGGTCTTCTCCCCGCCGGGAAAAGCTCTGGGAGAGGAGGGCCTCCGAACCAACGACGACGGACAGGCGAGCGACAGGGCGCTCGGCTCGCCGGCCGCCGCAGGAAGGCGCGGCCGGTGAAATCAAGAGCAAGGCGTGGACACATGAATCTGAACGCATCATTTCCAGGCGAAACGATCCGCTTTGAGGGCCATCGCACCGTTGTGCTGCGCCAACTGCCGGCCGGGGCGCAAATCCAGAGCGCGCGCGTCACCGTTACGCCCAAGGCCCCACCGGGCGCGCCCGACCGCCTCTTCGAGGAAGTGCTGGTCTTCCCCGCCGGCGGCCCCCTGGGCGACTTTGGCATGACCAGGGTGGCCACGGCCGGGGCGGTTGAGGTGGACTTCCACGCGCGGCGCACGCTGGCGACGGTGCAGGGCGCGAACATCACGCCCGGCAACGGCGTTGGCGCGGGGGCCGTGCTGCTGGTCGATCTGGGCGGCGGCGTCTTCATGCCCATCGCCCAGAACGGCGCGCTGGCCACGCCGGACAACACCGATCCCTTCAACGTGCCCGCCGGCGGCGCGCTGCCGGGTCTGACCGTGGCCAAGTTCCGCCTGCAAGCGGCGGCCGTGGCCGAGCCGCAAGCCCTCAACGTCAGCCAGGTGACCATCCGCACCGTGCCGACCAACGTCAGCGTCGCTCTGGAGGGGCTGGCCCCATTCTGGACACGCCTGGGCGAGATGACCGCGGCCGAGACGAGCGACGACTTCGCCCAATTCCTGCAACTGTACCTGAACGACGCCGAAGTCGTGGGCGGCTTCTATGAGATCCCGCTCGTCCTGCACAGCGACACGCTGGCCCGGCTCGACCTGGCCGTGGCCATCGAGTACGTCGTCCAGCAGTCGGCGCTGCCGGCCGGCGTGGGCGAGGTGGCCCTGCCCTACGGCCACGACACCGTGCCACAGGATGGCTGCGCGGCGCTGCAAGTGGCCTTGCCGCCGGGGGCGCAGGTCACGAGCGCCGCCGTGCGCGTTCTCGGCTCG
>JAIBAS010000288.1 GCA_019695075.1 Promineifilum sp.
GACGTCGACCAGCGCGCCGGTGCGCCGCAGCTGTTCCTCGCGGCCGGAGCGGCGGGCCAGTTGGCGGGCACAGTCGGCGCACAGCGGCGCGTCCAGACGGCGCGTCAGCTGGCCACGTCGGTTGTGAAGCGTCAGGCGCTCGGTCGCCGGCTGCCCACAGGCGACACAACGGTTAGGAAAGCGCACCGTCTCGCCGGGGCGAATGCGGAGCGTGATCTGTTGACTCATGATAACGGATTGCCGGGCGGCTGTCATGTGCCATGTGTCAGGTTTTGGGGTGACACATGGCATGTCCTTACCAGCCTACGCGAGGCCGGCCGCCCAATGATTGTAGTATAGTGCCGCGGCGCGTTAGGAGCAATGCGCATCAGGATGGCCGCCGGGCAAAGCGGATTAGTTGTCGCCCAGCCGCGTCTCGGCGAAAATTCTAACGGCTGCCCGCGCCACAGCGGGCGATCAGGGCCACGGATTGACACCATGACCGAACCAACACCCGACACCCCGCCGCCCAACCAGCCGACCGGCGCGCTGGCCAAGGAGCGCCTGGCCGTCCGCGCGCGCTGGAACCAGATGGTCAACACCCCGGAGGTGATTAGCGACCGCCGCATCCGCAAGTGGTCGGAGCTGTGGGAGACGGTCATCCTGTCGTTGGCCACGCTCATCACCGCCTGGGCCAGTTATCAGGCCGGGCAATGGAACAGCATCCAGACGGCCATGAACGTCCAGGCCCACACCTTGCAGCTACAGGCCGGCGTACTGGACGACCGCGCCGGCAAGCAACAACTCGTCGATGTGGTCGCCTTCACACAGTGGGTCAACGCCACGGTCGACGGCAACCAGGCCCAGGCCGCCATTTACGAAGAGCGTTTCCGCGATGAGTTCCTGCCCGCCTTCACCGCCTGGCTGGCGACCAACCCGCTGGCCAATGCCGGCGCGCCGGCGACGCCGTTCGAGATGCCGGAATACCATTTGCGCCTGACCGACGACGCGGCCCAACTACGGCTGGAGGCGGAGACGCTCAACATCAGCGCCATCGATGCCGGGCAAACGGCCGACGCCTATACCCTGGCCATCGTCATCCTGGCCGGCTCGCTGCTGCTGGCCGGCCTGGCCAATCGGTTTGAGTGGGAGGAACTGCGCGCCGTCGTCGTCGTCGCGGCGCTGCTCATCCTGCTCTACAGCGTCATCCGCATCATCCTGCTGCCAATGGCCTGACGCCCGGCCGCTACAGCCCGACCTCAGAAGCCTTCCGCGACCTCAGAGGTCTTCTGAGACCTCTGAGGCCTGCTGTGCGACCTCCACTTGCCGCCTACCGCCCCATCTCAATCCCATCGATGTTGGACGGGAACGCCGCTCCGGCGGCCAGCCAGGTGACCTTCTCGGCCGGCGCCCAGCCGCCCGGCGCGGCGGCGTTGGGCGCAAAGCGCAGGATGGTCTTGCCGTTGCCGGCGAACTTGCCGCCGTAGGCCGTGTTGCCGATGTTGAACCCGCCGAGGATGGTGACGTAGCGCGCGCCGGTGGCCGGGTCTTCCCAGTAGCCGTTGATGTCCTCAGCCGACATGCCGGTGACACTCGTCGGGTCCCAGTAGAGCGCCCACGCGCCGGCCGTGTTCGCGCCGGTGCTGGTTGGCGTGAAGCGCAGCACGTCCTCGTCGTGGGCGGTGATGGCCGCGCCGGTCGGGCCATTCACTTTGGCCGTGCCGGTGGTGCTGATGTAGAGCCGGCCCTGGGCGTCGATCCACAGGGCGTCGATGGCCTCGGCGCTGGTGGTCAGGCCGACGTCGGAGCCGTCGAAGTAGAGGGCAAACGTGCCGGCGGTGTTGTTGTAGCCGGTGCTGGTGGGGGTGAAGCGGAGCAGGTCTTGCGCCGGAACCTTGGCCGTCCCCAGGCCAGGAACGACCTGGGCGACGCTGAAGCCGAGCAACATCTCGTTGCCCACAAAGGCAAACGCGCCGAGGTTCTTGGGCGTATTGATGGCCGAGCCATCGTAGAGAACGTCCCAGGTGTTGGTGGCCTGGACGTAGGAGAGGATGTCGGCGCTGGTGAAGGCCTTGCCGCCGATGGTGCCATTGCCCGTGGCGCTGAGGTAGATGGCCGGCGGCGGCGGCACGGTTACGCTGAAGTCCGTCGCGCCGGCAACTGCGCCGCCGGGCGTGGTGACGGCGATCGGGCCGGTCGTTGCCCCGGCCGGAACGGCGGCGGTGATCTGCGTACCGGCCGCATCGACAGAAAAGGCTGGCTGATTCGTGCCATTGAACGTGACCGCTGTCGCGCCGGTGAAGTTCGTGCCGTTGATGGTCACGCTTGTGCCAATGGGGCCGGCGGTCGGGCTGAAGCCGGTAATCGATGGGGGCGGGATGACAATGAAGTCGGTCGCGCTCTCGGTCGTGCCGCCGGGCGTCGTCACCGCGATCCTGCCCGTTGTCGCTCCGGCGGGCACAGCCGCGGCGATCTGCGTGCCGTCGGCGTTGACGGTGAATACCGGCTGACTCGTGCCATTGAAGGCGAGGGCCGTTGCGCCGGCGAAGTTCGCGCCAGTGATGGTCACGGCTGCGCCGACGGGGCCGGAGAGGGGGGCAAATCCAGTGATGCTCGGCGTCAGTACCGGCTCCTGGCGATCATGGACGAAGACATCAAACTGGCCATTGGTGTCCCCGGCGACGAGGTTAGAGGCAATGGAATGGAACGCCACGGTGCGGCCGTCGGCCGAGAGGACGGGGTCTCCTGAGACTCCATTCGTCTGTGTGCCTTCGGAACTGACCGAGACGCGGCTGGTAGCGCCCGTCTGTAGATCGCGGACGAAGATATCGGGATGGTCATTCGTATCCCCGGCGACGAGGTTGTAGGCTTCGGAAGTGAACGCCACGTAGCGGCCATCAGGCGAGAGGACAGGGCGCGCCGAGTTGTTGTTCCCCTGCGTCCCATCCGAAGCGACTGAAATAAGAGTGGTGAGGCCTGTTTGCCGGTCGTGGACGAAAGCATCGGAGCGGCCGTTGGTGTCACCGGCGACAAGATCGCTTGCGTCAGAGTCGAACGCCACATAGCGGCCGTCGTCCGAAAGGGAGGGAGCGTACGAACTGCCGATGCCCGTGATGCCGTTGGGACGGACCGAGACAAGGCTGGTGAGGCCCGTCTGCCGATCGTGGATAAAAACGTCCGACCATGACTCGTTCGTGTCCTCGGCGAGGAGATTTGAGGCCATGGAATCGAACGCCACGTAGCGACCGTCAGCCGACACGGCGGCATGGTACGAGCCGAGGTTCGCCTGTGCGCCGTCGGAACGGACCGAGACGCGGTTGGTGAGGCCCGTCTGCCGGTCGTGGACGAAGACGTCTGCGACGCTATTTGTATCCCCGGCAACAAGGTTTGAGGCATAGGAATGAAACACGACGAAACGACCGTCGGCCGAAAGGACGGGCGACCAGGAGCCGTCATTCCCCTGTACCCCGTCAGAACGGATCGAGACGCGGCTGGTGAGGCCCGTCTGCCGGTCGTAGACGAAGATGTCCTCGGCGCCATTCGTGTCCCCGGCAACGAGGTTGGCGGCCAGGGAGCCGAACGCCACGTAGCGGCCGTCGGCCGAGATCTCGGGAACCCACGAATAACCATTTCCCTGCGCGCCACTGGAACTGACTGAGACGCGGTCGGTGGTACCCGTTTGCCGGTCGTGGACAAAGACGTCAAACCCGCCATTCGTGTCGCCAGCGACGAGGTTGGAGGCCAAAGAATCGAACGCCACGTAGCGACCATCGGCCGAGAGCGTGGGGCCTTCCGAGGTTTCGTTTCCTTGTGCGCCATCAGAACTGACCGAGACGCGGGTGGTGGCGCCGGTGCTGTCCTGGGCCACGGCCAGGGGGCGCGGCGCGAGGGCAAGGACGGCAGTGTAAAGGGCAATGACGAAAACAAGCGCGGGCAACCGGCGGGGCATGACATCCTCCTGCTAAACAACAACCAGGCCAAGCAACAACCGCGCGACGCCAGACCGCGTCGGCGAGAATGACCTTTTAGCAGTGTAGAAGAAGAGAATTCGCGGCGGTAGTGACGAATGTCACCTCTTCAAACGAGCGACACAAAAAGACCTCAGAGGTCTTCCGAGACCTCTGAGGTCTGATGGACGATGCCCGCTGGCCGCCTACCGCCCCATCTCAATCCCATCGATGTTGGACGGGAACGCCGCTCCGGCGGCCAGCCAGGTGACCTTCTCGGCCGGCGCCCAGCCGCCCGGCGCGGCGGCGTTGGGCGCAAAGCGCAGGATGGTCTTGCCGTTGCCGGCGAACTTGCCGCCGTAGGCCGTGTTGCCGATGTTGAACCCGCCGAGGATGGTGACGTAGCGCGCGCCGGTGGCCGGGTCTTCCCAGTAGCCGTTGATGTCCTCAGCCGACATGCCGGTGACACTCGTCGGGTCCCAGTAGAGCGCCCACGCGCCGGCCGTGTTCGCGCCGGTGCTGGTTGGCGTGAAGCGCAGCACGTCCTCGTCGTGGGCGGTGATGGCCGCGCCGGTCGGGCCATTCACTTTGGCCGTGCCGGTGGTGCTGATGTAGAGCCGGCCCTGGGCGTCGATCCACAGGGCGTCGATGGCCTCGGCGCTGGTGGTCAGGCCGACGTCGGAGCCGTCGAAGTAGAGGGCAAACGTGCCGGCGGTGTTGTTGTAGCCGGTGCTGGTGGGGGTGAAGCGGAGCAGGTCTTGCGCCGGAACCTTGGCCGTCCCCAGGCCAGGAACGACCTGGGCGACGCTGAAGCCGAGCAACATCTCGTTGCCCACAAAGGCAAACGCGCCGAGGTTCTTGGGCGTATTGATGGCCGAGCCATCGTAGAGAACGTCCCAGGTGTTGGTGGCCTGGACGTAGGAGAGGATGTCGGCGCTGGTGAAGGCCTTGCCGCCGATGGTGCCATTGCCCGTGGCGCTGAGGTAGATAGCGGTGGCCGGAACGACCGTCACGGTGAAATCACTGGCGCTGGTGGCCGTGCCGCCAGGCGTGGTGACAGCGATCGGGCCGGTCGTGGCCCCGGCGGGCACGGCGGCGGTTATCTGCGTGGCGGACACAACGGTGAAGGTCGGCTGGCTGACGCCGTTGAACTTGACGCTGGTCGCGCCGGTGAAGGCTGTGCCGTTGATCGTCACGCTGGCGCCGATCGGGCCGGAGGTCGGGCTGAAGCTGGTGATGGTCGGCGCGGCGACGACCGTGAAGTTGGTCGCGCTCTGGGCCGTGCCGCCGGGGGTGGTGACGCTGATCTTGCCCGTCGTCGCCCCGGCGGGGACGGCGGCGGTGATCTGCGTGGCGGACACGACGGTGAAGGTAGGCTGGTTGGTGGCGTTGAACTTGACGTTTGTTGCCCCGGTGAAGTTCGTGCCGTTGATGGTCACGCTGGTGCCCACGGGGCCGCTGGTTGGCGTGAAGCTGGTAATGGTCAGCGCGGGCAGGGTGACGGTGAAGTTGGCCGTGCTGGTGGCCGTGCCGACGGGCGTCGTCACGGCGATTGGGCCGGTCGTCGCCCCGGTGGGGACGGCGGCGGTGATCTGCGTGGCGGACACGACGGTGAAGGCCGGCTGGCTGACACCGTTGAACTTGACGCTGGTCGCCCCGGTGAAGTTCGTGCCGTTAATGGTCACGCTGGTGCCGACCGGGCCGCTCGTGGGGCTGAAGCCCGTCACGGTTGGCGCGCCGGCAACCCCATCCCGGTCGTGGACGAAGACATCGTAGACATAGTTGGTGTCGTCGGCGACCAGATTAGAGGCATTGGAACTGAACGCCACGTAGCGGTCGTCGTTGGTGATGGCGGCCTGAACCCCGCTCGCCGGTTGGCCGGCCTCATTGACCGAGACGCGCCGGGTCTGCGCTGTCTGCCGGTCGCGGACAAACACATCGTAGCCGCTGCCTGAATCACCGGCCACCAGGTCATTGGCGACGGACTCGAAGGCCACGTACCGGCCGTCGGCCGTGATGTCGGGCTGGTATGACGAACCGTTTCCGGTCACTCCGCTGGTATTCACGGAGACGGCCGTTGTCTCCCCCGTCTGCCGGTCGCGAACATAGATGTCGCTCCAACTGTTACTGTCCTCGGGGGCAAGGCGGGCCGCCGACCAGAAGGCGACGTAGCGACCATCGCCCGAAATAGAGGGAAAGTCGGAGACGTCGCCGGAACCGACCGAGACCATTGTCGTCTCGCCCGTCTGCCGGTCATGGACGAAAACGTCGCCCTTGTTGTTCACATCTCCGGGAACGAGGTTAGTAGACCAGGAGTTGAACGCAACGTAGCGGCCGTCATCGGAGATGTCGGCCGTGGACGCGCCCTGATCGGCCTGGACGCCAGCGGAACTGACCGAAACCAGGAATGTCTGCCCCAACTGCATGTCGCGAACGAAGACATCGCTCTTGCCGTTCGCGTCGCCGGCGACCAGGTTGCCAGCATAGCTATAGAACACGACATAGCGCCCGTCGCCCGAGAGCATGGGTTTGAATGTATAATTAGTACCCACTTCGCCACTGGGGCTGACCGAAACGCACGTTGTCTGGCCGGTTTGCCGGTCGTGGACAAAGACGTCCCAGGTACTATTCGTGTCCGCGGCGGCCAGGTTGCTGGCCATGGATTGAAAGGCCACGTAGCGGCCGTCATAGGAGATAGCCGGGGCGTCGGAGTCGTTATTGCCCTGCACGCCGCTGGAACTGACCGAGACGCGGGTAGTCTGCCCCGTCTGCCGGTCACGGACGAAGATGTCCTCCGCGTCATTGGTATCGCCGCTAACAAGGTTGGTGGCGTCAGACGCGAATGCCACGTAGCGGCCGTCAGTTGAGATGGCAGGTACTTCTGAGTCGCCGTTTGCTTCCGCGGCGGCCGAACTCAATGAGACGCGCTCGATGGTGCCTGTACCGCCCTGGGCCCGAACCGGCAGCCCCAGAGTGATGCAGGTGGCGGCGATCAATAGCGCTAAATAGCAAAATGCTCGCAGTCGGTGAGTATTCATTGCTGTGGCTCCCAAGGGTTTTGCTACGCGGCTAGGGCACGACGCTCGGCCGCAAACCCATTACTCCTACCATTCAGTATGGGAGTAAATAGTCAGCATTGCACGTGATATTTGTCACCACGAATGGTGATGAATGTCACAAACCGGTCAGTAACCTGGCTACAGGCATGACTATCTACCGGGGTACCTTCTAGAGGTCTGCGAGAAGCTGCTCCACCTCCAGAATGACTGCGGGCAAGTTCGGCCGATCAAACCGCATTGTCGGCGCTGGAATCCGGCTGTGCTTTATGTCTGGCGGGACGTGTTTATGGTGGGGATGCGTGCTTTGTAAATGGGGATTGTCTGGATGTGGCTGGGGATCGTACCAGTACAGCTTCTCGCCTCCCTGCCAAACTGCGAAATTCGCCGTTCATCCGGCAACGCGAATCAGACCGGAGAGGCTGGCCTTCTGCTGCTGAACTCGCTGGATGGCATTGCGGTATTCGGCCTGACGCTCGAGCCACGTGCGGTAGACGCTGCCCCACTCGCCGAAGTCCAGCACCCAGGCGTCATCTTCAGGCTCTTCCCCGCTGATGTAGGCGGCATACAACGTCTCCGACCGAATGCCGTACTTGCGCTCAAAAGCCAGCAACTCCTCTTCAAGCGCGTGGATGTCCGTCAGCAGTTCATACGGGGTCATAGGACGCCTCTCCAAGAGATTATCGCCGCTTGTGCTTATCCTGTCGCGCTATCGTAGCAAGAACCCCTGGCCCAAAGGATCGTCCGGGTCAATCACCCACTCACTCCGCCCAACAATGTAAGCTGTGCCCGACACGCGCGGCACGACCGCCTGATAAGGCCCGAACGTCGTCTCTGCCACGACCTCGCCGGTGAACGTCGTCCCCAGGATGCTCTCGACCACGAAGGGCTGGCCGAGGGCGATCTCTCCCTTCGCATAGTGCAGTGCCGCCCGGCCGCTGACGCCCGTCCCCGTCGGGCTGCGATCCACCTCACCGTCGGCGAAGATGCACACTTCGCGCGAGCGCGGCACGCCGGACGCGGCCGGCACATGCGCTGCGCCGACGAAGATGACGCCGTAGAGCAGGCTCAAATCCGGCTCAAAGGGGTGCTGGGGGATGCCGGCGGCCATGACGGCGTGCTTGATGCGCGTGCCCAGGTCGATCAGGGCGCGGAAGTCGGCCGGCGTCAGGCCGACGCCCACCGACGCGGCATCGACGTAGGCGTAGAACGCGCCGCCGAAAGCGAGGTCGTAGCGGACGCGGCCGAGGCCGGGCACGTCCACTGTCTGGTCGAGGGCGTAGACGAACGAGGGCACGTTGTCGAAGGAAACGTGGGTAACGCGGCCGTTGGCGAAGTGGGGATAGGCAGTGACGCGGCCGGCGGGCGTGTCCAGCCGCACGACCGGCGCGGCGGCCAGCAGGCCGACCTCAATGCCGACCTTGACCAGCCCGATGATGCCGTGGCCGCACATGGTGCTGAAACCTTCGTTGTGCAGGAAGAGGACGCCTAGATCCCCGTCGGGCGTCGTCGGCTCGGTGGGGATGCAGCCGTACATGTCGGCGTGGCCGCGCGGCTCCCACATCAGGGCGGTGCGCAGGTGGTCGAGGTGCTCCTTCGCATAGCGCCGCTTGGCCAGGATGGTGTCGCCGGGGATAGGCGGCAGGCCGCCGGTGATGATGCGCAGTGGTTCGCCGGCGGTGTGCGCGTCGATAGTGGTGATTCGTTGCCAGTGCGTGGGTGATTGCCAGTCAGTCATGAAAAAGCCTCCGTTGAAGAGAAGAAGTTAACGCAAGGATACCAGGATGCCAAGACGCAATGAAAGAGTGTGTTTGCCTGTCGTTGGCGGTCATACGCAACGCATACACTGCTTCAACACAATTCTTACACCTTCTCCTTACACTACCATCAATACCAAACTGACATCTAACGTCACGCTGACCACTGATCACTGTCCACTGTGCACTGATCACTGGTCACTGACAATCGGAGTGAGAACCATGAGTAAAATCGTAGGCATCGACCTGGGCACCACCAACTCGGTCATCGCCGTGCTGGAAGGCGGCGAGCCGACGGTCATCACGACGGCCGAGGGCAGCCGCCTGACCCCGTCCATCGTCGCCTTCAGCAAGAACGGCGAGCGACTGGTCGGCCAGACAGCCAAGCGCCAGGCGACCATCAACCCGGAGAACACCATCTTCTCGGTCAAGCGCTTCATCGGCCGCCATTTCGACGACCCGGAGACGGCCGAGGATCGCAGCCGTTTGCCCTATCCCATCGAGAAGGGCGCGCAGAACGACGTGCGCATTCGCGTGCCTGTCAAGAACCAGACCTACACGCCGCAGGAAATCTCGGCCATGGTTTTGGCCAAGATGAAGAAGGACGCCGAGGACTACCTCGGCCAGCCGGTCATGCAGGCGGTCATCACCGTCCCAGCCTACTTCAACGACAGCCAGCGCCAGGCGACGAAGGACGCCGGTCGCATTGCCGGCCTTGAAGTCCTGCGCATCATCAATGAGCCGACGGCCGCCGCGCTGGCCTATGGCCTGGACAAGAAGAACGACGAGCGCATCCTGGTCTTCGACCTGGGCGGCGGCACGTTCGACGTGTCCATCCTCGACGTTAGCGAAGGACTGATCGAGGTCGTGGCCACCAACGGCGACACCCACCTGGGCGGCGACGACTGGGACCTGGCTGTCGTGGACTGGGTGACGAGCGAGTTCCTGCGCGACCAGGGCATCGACCTGAAGCAGGATCGCCAGGCGTTGCAGCGCGTCCGCGAGGCGGCCGAGAAGGCCAAGATCGAACTGTCGAGCACGATGGAGACGGAGATCAATCTGCCTTTCATCACCGCCGACATGAACGGGCCGAAGCACTTGCAAATGCGCCTGACCCGCGCCAAGTTCGAGCAGTTGACCGAGGGCCTCTTGCAGCGTATCGAGAAGCCGTTCAACCGCGCTCTGCAGGACGCGGGCATCAAGGCCGGCGACCTGAACGAGGTCGTTCTGGTCGGCGGTTCGACGCGCATGCCGATGGTGCAGGAACTGGTGCGCAAGCTGACCGGCAAGGAGCCGAATAAGAGCGTCAATCCCGACGAGGTCGTGGCCATTGGCGCGGCCCTGCAGGCGGGCGTGCTGGCCGGCGATGTGAAAGACGTGCTATTGCTCGACGTGACGCCGCTGAGCCTGGGTCTGGAAACGCTGGGCAGCGTGATGACCACGCTCATCCCGCGCAACACGACCGTGCCGACGCGCAAGAGCGAGGTGTTCAGCACCGCCGAGGATAACCAGACGGCCGTGGACATCCACATCTTGCAGGGCGAGCGGCCGATGGCGGGCGACAACAACACCCTGGGTGTCTTCCGGCTGGAGGGTCTGCCCCCCGCGCCGCGCGGCATCCCGCAGATCGAGGTGACGTTCGACATTGACGCCAACGGCATCCTGAACGTGACGGCCAAGGACCGGGCGACCGGCCGCAGCCAGCAGGTGACGATTACCGCCAGCACGAACCTGAACGAGAGTGACATCAAGCGCATGGTGCGCGAGGCCGAGAGCCACGCCGCCGACGACCAGCGCCGCCGTGAGTTGATCGAGGCGCGCAACGTGGCCGACCAGGTCATCTATCAGACGGAGAAGAGCCTGGCCGAGTTGAACGGCAGCGCCGGCGAGGCGCGGGCCGAGGTGGACACCCACGTCGCCCAGTTGCGCGAGGCGCTGAAGACCGAGGACACCGCCCGCATTCGCGAACTGACCGAAGCGGTGCAGCGCGTGGCCATGACCGTGGGCGAGGCCGCCTACCGTCGCCAGGCCGAGCAGAACGGCGGGCCGGCCGGCCACGCGGGCAACGACGAGGATATCGTCGAAGGCGAATACGAAACCGCGTAAGCGAATAAGAAGAGTCTCACGCCAAGACGCAAAGAACGCCAGGCTCAGAATTCT
>JAIBAS010000529.1 GCA_019695075.1 Promineifilum sp.
GCCCAGGCGCAACGGCAACTGGAGCAGCTGCAAAGCGGCCCCAGCGACGCCCAGCGCGTGGCCGCCGAAGTGGCCGTCGAGTCGGCGCGCATCAGCCTGGCGCGGGCCGAGCGGCAACTGGCCGAAGCCACGCTGACCGCGCCCTTCGATGGCGTCGTCACCGTCGTCAACGCCCGCGCCGGCGAGACGGCCAGCGGCGTGCTGGTGGAGATGGCCGACCTGAGCAGCCTGCAACTGGTGTTGGAGGTCGATGAGGTCGATATCGCCCAGGTGCAGGTCGGCCAGACGGCCGAATTGACCCCGGCCACCTGGAGCGACGCGACGATCCCGGCCACGGTGGCCGCCATTGCCCCGGAGGCCAGCGGCAACAGTGAGCTTGTCACCTATCACGTCTATCTGGACGTAGGCGAGAGCGAGCTGCCCTTGCGCGTGGGCATGACCGCCGATGCCCGGCTGCTGGCCGAGCAGCTGACCGGCGTGCTGCTGCTGCCCAATCGCGCCATTCAGGCTGACCGCGCCACCGGCACCTACAGCGTTAACCGCGTTACCGTTGCCGCCGACGGGACGGAGACCATCGACAGCGTGCCGGTGACCATCGGCCTGCGCGACAACCGCTACACCCAGATCACCGGCGGCCTGGTCGCGGGCGATGTGGTGCAAATCGGCAACGCTCTGCCCGTCCAGACCTTCGGGCCGGCGGGCGGAGACGAAGGCGACGGGCCGGCCTTCATTCCGCCGGCCCCGGGAGATTAACCATGATCACCATGCGCAGCATCACCAAGAGCTACCAGATGGGCGAGAACGTCGTCCATGCCCTGCGCGGCCTTGACCTGGACGTGAGCGAGGGCGAATTTGTGGCCATCATGGGGCCATCGGGCAGCGGCAAGAGCACGCTGATGAACATCCTCGGCTGCCTGGACACGCCCGACAGCGGCGCCTACACCCTGGGCGGCGAGGATGTCAGCCAGTTGAGCGATGACCAGCAGGCGCGCATCCGCGGCCGGCGCATCGGCTTCGTTTTCCAGCAGTTCAACCTCCTGCCGCGCACGCCGGCCATCAAGCAGGTCGCCCTGCCGCTGATGTACGCCGGGCTGGGGCGCGCCGAGCGATTGGAAAAGGCGCGCGCGGCCCTGACGCGCGTCGGCCTGGGCGACCGCGCCGACCACCGCCCCGACGAGCTTTCGGGCGGCCAGCAGCAGCGCGTGGCCATCGCCCGCGCCCTGGTCAACGAGCCGAACATCATCCTGGCTGATGAGCCGACCGGCGCGCTGGACACCCACACCGGCGAGGAAATCCTGACCCTGTTCGAGGAACTCAACCGGCAGGGCATCACCGTCATCGTCATCACCCACGACCCCGACGTGGCCGCCCGCGCCGGGCGCACGGTCTGGATTCGCGACGGCCTGGTCGTTGACCACGGCCATGTAGGGCGGGTTGGCAACCCGCCTCTTCCCGCCGAAGACGGGAAGGTGTCGCGCGCTATAACAGAAGAAGGCGGGATGCCATCCCGCCCTACAAGTGAAGGAGCGGCCTGATGAACCTGAACGAAAGTCTGCTGACGGCCCTCGATAGCCTGCGCTCGAACAAGCTGCGGGCGGCCCTGACCATGTTGGGCGTCATCATCGGCGTGGCCGCCGTCATCGCCCTGCTGTCGATTGGCAACGGCGTCAGCGCTTCGATCAACGACCAGATCAACGCCATCGGCACGAACCTGATCCTCATCAGCACCGACCCCGACAACAGCGACGGCTACCCGGCCCTCACGTTGTCGGACGTGGACGCGCTGTCCGACCCCCTGCGCGCGCCCGACGTGGCCGACGTGGCCGCGTCGGTCGGCGGCAGCTTCGCCGTCACCGCCGGCGGCAACAGCTCCCGGTCGAGCATCAGCGGCGTGACGGCCAACTACTTCCGCGTCAACAACATCGACGACATCGCCGCCGGCGACGTGCTCACCGAGAACGACATCGATACCCAGGCGCGCGTCGCCGTGCTGGGCTGGCAAGTGGCCGAAGACCTCTTTCCCGACAGCTATGCCGTCGGCCAGAGCGTGAAGATCAACGGCGCGAGCTACGAGGTCGTCGGTGTGCTGGCCCAGTCGGGCAGCGCCTTCGGCGGCAACGACACCACCGTTTTCGTGCCCATCTCCACCGCCCAGAGCCGGCTGGTGACCAACCGCACGCGCAGCGGCCAGAAAGCGGTTGATTCCATCATCGCCCAGGCCGCCAGCAACGAGCGCAACGAGGCCGCGCTGGAGCAGATCGCCGCCGTGCTGCGCGAGGAACACCGCATCGCCTATGCCGACGAAGACGACTTCCAGTTGCTCAGCCAGTCAGACCTGTTGGACACGGCCGGGCAGATCACCGGCGTGCTGACCGCCTTCCTGGGGGCCGTCGCCGGCATCTCCCTGCTCGTCGGCGGCATCGGCATCATGAACATCATGCTCGTCTCGGTGACAGAACGCACGCGCGAGATCGGCATCCGCAAGGCCGTCGGCGCGCTGCGGCGCGACATCCTGCTTCAGTTTCTGCTGGAGTCGGTCGTGCTGAGCCTTATCGGCGGCATTGCCGGTATCCTCCTCGGTTGGGCCATCGCTGCCGTCGCCGGGCGGGCCATCGACCTGAGCGTGACGCTGCAACTGGGCACGGTGCTGCTGGCGACCGGCTTTGCCACCGCCGTCGGCCTCGTCTTCGGCATCTATCCCGCCTGGCGGGCGGCCCGCTTGCGGCCGATTGAGGCTTTGCGGTATGAGTAAGAGGCTCACGCCAAGGCGCGAAGGGGCAAAGGCGCAAAGGAAGAAAAGAGATCAGTTTTTCTTCGCGCCTTGGCTTCCTTGGCGTCTTGGTGTGAGCTCTGCATAATGGACTGGCTATGCGCCGTATTCTCGTCGTGGACGACGACCGCGAAGTCGTCCGCCTGATTCGGGCCTATCTGGAGCAAGCCGGCTTCGAGGTGCTGGTGGCCTACGATGGCGACACGGCCGTCCACGTCATCCGCCGCGACCGGCCCGACTTGCTGCTGCTCGACCTGATGCTGCCCGGCAAAGACGGCTGGGAGATCACCCGGCTGGTGCGCGGCGACCCGGCCCTGGCCCACACGCCGATCATCATGCTGACCGCCCGGGTGGACGATACGGATAAGATCATCGGCCTGGAACTGGGGGCCGACGACTACGTGACCAAGCCCTATAACCCGCGCGAGGTCGTGGCCCGCGTGCGCGCCCGCCTGCGCCAACCGGACGTGGCCCCGCCGGCGACGTTGCGCG
>JAIBAS010000111.1 GCA_019695075.1 Promineifilum sp.
CTGATCAGAATTTCTGATCAGCGCCAGTCCGCGTCATCAGCGTTATCTGCGTGCCGTTCTTGTCCTCGGCGTACGGCTGAATCTACTCCCCCGCGACAACTTCAAACCGATGTCGGGCGGCGGCCTGCCGGCCGCCGGCGTCGTAGACGGTGACGACCAGCGTGAACGATTCGCCCACCCGCTCGGCGTTGGTCGGCTCGACCTCGACTTGTTCGCTGAGATGGAAGGGGTTCATGTCGTCGTTGCCGAAGCCGGCGATGGCCCACTCGGCGCGGACGGCGTTCTCGCTGATGATCGTGAAGGCCGTGATTTCGTTGAGCGGGGCCTCGGCCGGGCCGTCGATCTCGACGGTCAGGGCGGCCGTGGGGGCGGTCGCGGGCGCGACGGCCGGGCCGTTGGCGGCGCGCAGTTGGAGCAGGCCGAAGACGCCGGCGATGATCGCCGTCAGCAGCGTGGCCCCGGCAGCGATAAGGGCGGCGATGATCTGGGGATTCCAGTTGCCTTGGTCGTTTTGTAGCAGTTTGCGCATGGACGGCGGCCTATACGGGTCGGATTGGGGCGATAGTATAAGGGGCCGGGCGGAGGGCGTCAACCGTGTGAGGCGACTCCTAGTGACAAACCCCTGCGGATAGCTCATAATAGTCACAGACAGCATCTGCTGAACGGGAGTCGGTCGCAAGCTCGATGACCAGCGCGCAATCACAACCCACCTCTCTAACCTCTGCATCCCGGCCGCCTTCGCTGCATACCGAAATCGAGGCGCTGACGCACGAACAGCGGCATGCACTCGCTCAACTGGTGGTTATCACCGAGTCGTTGAACGTGGACGAAGTGAGGGCCTTTCTTGAGTTGAGTGGCTTTGACTTAACTGCCGCACAGGCGGTCGAACTCATAGGGGCTGGGCTAGAACGCGGCATCCTGACCTCGCTGCCGGACGATGGCGGGTTGTTCTATGTGCTGGAACTGGCGGCTCGTGCCGAGTTAGCCCGCGGCTTAACTCCTGGCCAACTCCGCGAGATGCATGCCCATGCCGGGTCGTTTTACCGGCAGCAGTTTATAGCCCTGTTGAACGCGCTGTGGGGCGAGGCTGTGCCGGCCGGTGTTGCGGAAGACGACAGTGATGATTATCTGCTTGCATTGGTCGATGTCTTGGCCCATCGTCCGCAGGCTGTGGAACTGCACCGTTGGGTGCTGGCTAAGGCCGTTTACTGGCAAGAGCAACTCTTCGCCCTTGGGCGACGGCGCCAGGCAACGGAGATCACCAACACGATCTGCTTTGCGTTGGCGCGCAACGGACATCGTGACCTGGCACTCGACTTGCTGGCGCGCAATGTCGTTGCTCTCGATGGCAAGAGCCGGGGGATTGCTGTCCACAATCTCGCTACCTTGCTGCGCGAAAACCACCAGCACGAAGCGGCCCTGCCGCTCTATCGACAGGCGGCAAGCCTGCTGTTGCGCGAAAGGGCTTACCCTCAATTCGCCGGGGTCTTGTCTGAGACGAGCAATGTCTATCGCGACCGCGGCCGACTGCTCGCCGCCCTGCTGCTCCAATCACTTGCAAGCTCCCTGCGCTCGTTCTTGGGTGACAAGAAGGGTAAGGCTATCTGTGACAATCAGCTTTCAATTCTCTATCGCTCGCTGAGGCTTTACCCACTTGCCTTGTGGAAGAGTCGGGCCGCAGAGTCATACTTTCGCGCCGTTGAGGACGAGGTCAATCTGGCCAGGGTACTTCTGACCCAGGGCAATCTTTACAATTGGATGCGGCAGCCGCGCGCGGCCCTGCCGCGTTTCGATGAGAGCCTGAGTATTAGCCGCCGCATTGGGGATCGACCCATTGTAGCTGGGGCAACCAGCGGCCTGGGGCGGGTCTACATCCAGTTGCGCGATTTCGCGCGGGCGCAGGTGTTGCTGGAAGAGGCGATTGCCCTACGCCGCCAACATGGGGATCACGCCATCGGCATTGAATATGAGAACATGGGCCGGCTCTATGAGGCACGCGGTGAGTTGGCTCTAGCCAACAACTGGTATCACACGGCGCTACCCTACCTGGAGAAGTACCTGCCCGTCCACGTGCCCGGCTGCCTCCGCTCCATTGAGCGGACACAGCACCGGCGTCGCCGCGGCAAGCGGTAGGGCGTCACTCGTCCAGCGGCAACCCATCCTCCACCACCCAATACGGCCCCGGGCAGTCGTCGGGGATACTGTCCAGCCGCAAGACCTCGGCGTCCAGCAGCGGCTCGATCTCCTGCAGCCGGCCGCCGCTCAGCACCACTTCATCGCCCAGGTGCAATACCTGCTACGGTTGCGCAGATACGGTGCATCGTTACCCCCATTTGATCTTCTCCAGCATAATTATACCATGACAACCGACCCCCCTTCCCCCCATGTCGTCCTCCTCGCCGGCGGCGTCGGCGGGGCGCGGCTGGCCGATGGGCTGGCCCGCGCGCTGCCGCCCGACCATTTGACTGTTGTCGTCAACACCGGCGACGACTTCCGCCACCTGGGCCTGACCATTTGCCCCGACCTGGACACGGTGACCTACATGCTGGCCGGCGTCAACAACGACGAGACGGGCTGGGGGCGGGTCGGGGAGAGCTGGCGGGCGCTGGACGAGGCGGCGCGGCTGGGCGGGCCGGACTGGTTCCGGCTGGGCGACCTCGACCTGGCGACGCATCTGGCCCGCAGCCACTGGCTGGCCGAGGGCGAGACGCTGACGGCCGTCACGCGCCGCCTGTGGGCCGGGTTCGGCGCCGGGTTTGGCGCCGGCCCGGTGGTGCTGCCCATGAGCGACGCGCCCGCGCCGACGCTCATCGAGACGGACACGGGCGACGTGCTGCCCTTCCAAATCTGGTTCGTGCGCGAGCGCTGGCAGCCGGCCGTGCGCCGCGTCGTCTTGCCGGAGGACGCGCGGGCCACGGCGGCGGTCATCCGCGCTCTGGAGGCGGCCGACGTGGTGATCATCGCCCCATCGAACCCGTTCGTCAGCATCGACCCCATCCTCAACGCCTATCCCATCCGGGCGCTGATCGAGGACGTGCCGCAGGCGGTTGTGGCCGTCTCGCCCATCATCGCCGGGCAGGCGCTGAAGGGGCCGGCGGCGAAGATGATGGCTGAGCTGGGGCTGGCGGCGTCGGCGGCGGCCGTGGCCGGCTACTACGGCCACCTCATCGACGGCTTCGTCTATGACCAGCAGGACGCGGGCATGACCGCCGAGGACGGGCTGGCGCTGCTGTGTACGGATACGATCATGCGCGGGGCGACCGGGCGGGAGCGGCTGGCGCGGGAGGTGCTGGCGTTCGCCGGTGAGATGCTCGACTAAACTGGGCGCAAGTATGCTACACTTGCAACCAGATCGGGAACCCGGCTTATGGACCAGCAAATTCGCTTCTGCCATTCCGCCGACGGCACACGCATCGCCTACGCCACCGTGGGCAGCGGCCCGCCACTGGTCAAGGCCGCCAACTACCTCACCCATCTGGAACACGATTGGAACGGCCCGGTCTGGCGTCCCTGGCTGGAGGCTCTGGCCCAACACCATACCCTGGTGCGCTACGATGAGCGCGGCTGTGGCCTGTCCGATTGGGACGTCGCGAATTACACCCTCGACGCCTGGGTGCAAGACCTCGAAGCGGTCGTCGCGGCGCTGGGGCTGGAGCGATTTCCGCTGCTGGGCATCTCGCAGGGCGCGTCCGTGTCCGTGGCCTATGCCGTCAGACACCCGCAGAAGGTCAGCCACCTCATTCTCTATGGCGGCTACGCCCGCGGCCGCTTCCATCGCAATCTGACCGAAGAGGAGCTATTGCAGGCGGAGACGATGATCAACGCCATCCGCATCGGCTGGGGCCAGCAAAACCCCGCCTTTCGCCAGCTATTCACCACGATGCAGATCCCGCAGGGCACGGAAGCGCAAAAGGATTGGCTGAACGAACTGGCGCGCATCTCGGCCACGCCGGAAAACGCGGCGACGATGGAGCGGGCCTTCTACCACATCGACGCGGCCGATCTGGCGCGACAGGTGACCACGTCGACGTTGGTCTTGCACGGCCGCGCCGACGCCGGCGTGCCCTTTGAGGAAGGGCGGCTGCTGGCGGCGCTCATTCCCGGAGCGCGCTTCGTGCCCCTCGACAGCCCCAACCACATCCTGTTGGAAAGCGAGCCGGCCTGGACGCGCTTCTGGGCCGAGGTCAATGCCTTTGTGGGCAGTGGGTCGGAGGATCATCCGGCATCCGGCGCGCCACAGCCTTTCCCCGAACTGACCCCGCGCGAACTGGAAATCTTGAACCTGGTGGCCCAGGGTGCGAGCAACGAGGCGATTGCCGCCGAGTTGGTGCTGACGCCCAAGACCGTCCGCAATCACATCTCCCACATCTACAGCAAGCTGGCCGTCAACAGCCGCGCCCAGGCCATTGTCCTGGCCCGCGAGGCGGGGATAGGGATTAGGGGATAGGGGCTAGAGAAGAGCGCTCTTCACTAACCTCTAACCCCTATCCCCTACTCGGGCCGGATGTTCTGGTTGACGTGGAACAGGTTGTTGGGATCGTATTTGTTCTTCACGGCCGCCAGGCGGCGATAGTTGTCGCGATAGGCCGCCTCGACCCGCTCCTGACCCTCTTCCATCATCATGTTCACGTAGGCCCCGCCGGCGGAATGGGGGTGCAGCGCGGCCCAGTATTGCCTGGCCCACTGCGTAACCCTGTCGGCCTGGGCCGGGTCGTCCGTCACGCCGACGATGACCTGGGCGAAGGTGACGTCGCGGTAGCTGAAGGCCGTAGCCGTGCGGCCGACGCGCTGCACGGCGCCGTTGATGGGGTAGAGGTGCATGGTGCAGAGTTCGGAGGGCAGATTCGACCCGTACTGGAGATGCAGGGCGATGGCCTCGTCGCTGACCTCCTTGAAGAAGTCGGCCTTCCAGTACCATTGCAAGCCGGGCGGATAGTAGATCTGGTCGAACATACTCTGTAGCTGCGGGAATGGCAGCGGGCCGGCCAGATCAAGCACCGGCGTCCCCAGGGCGCGAATGGGGCGAAAGACTTCTTCCGCCTCTTCCAGCGGCCCGGTGTAGCACCAGGTGATCACGCAGCCGTGGGCGCTATGCAGCTCGGCCGGCAGGGGCGAACCGGTGGGCACGCGATGGACGCCGAACCAGCCGGAGATGTTCTCCGGCGCGTCGGCGATGAAGTCCAGATACCAGCGCAGGATCATCTCGGTCTGGTCAATGGGCCAGATGATCGGGCCGCCATAGACCGTGCCGACGGGCTGGGCCTGGAATAGGAAGGACGTGACGACGCCGAAGTTGCCGCCGCCGCCGCGCACGGCCCAGAAGAGATCGGCGTTCTCGTCCTCGCTGGCGGTCACGAGCCGCCCGTCGGCCAGAACCATCTCGACGGCCAGCAGGTTATCAATCGTCAGGCCATAGGCGCGCGACAGATAGCCCAGCCCACCGCCCAACGTCAGGCCGCCGACGCCGGTGGTGGAGATGATGCCGCTGGGCACGGCCAGGCCATAGGGGTTTGTTGCCTGATCGACCTCGCCCCAGGTGCAGCCGCCCCCTACGCGCACGGTGCGCGCCGCGGGATCGACGTGGATGGCCTTCACGGGCGAGAGGTCAATGACCAGCCCATTGTCCACCATCGCCAGGCCGGCGCCGTTATGGCCGCCGCCGCGAATGGCCACGTCCAGCTTGTTGTGGCGGGCAAAGGCCACGGCCGCGGCCACGTCGGCGGTGTTAGCGCAGCGGGCGATCAGCGCCGGGTGCTTGTCGATCATGGCGTTATAGATGGCGCGGGCCTCATCGTAACCCGCGTCGGCGGGGGTGATCACTTCGCCCTGCAACCCGGCCGCAAAACGGCCGACGGTTTCCCTGTCCAGTGTCGCAACTGCTCCTTGCATCATGGTTCATCCGTCTCCTACACAGTCCAGCTCGCACAACCGGTAACAATTCCCCCCACCGGCACGATCATGCTCCCATCGCTGAACAGTGTAGGCGGGGCGGCCGGCGCTGTCATGAGCCGGATGTCATCAGTTGTGGTTGGGTTTTGGGGCGTGGCGTGGGACAGGTGGCCTAGGGCGCTTATTCCATATCCTGGTGTTTAATCGCCCTTTAGGCGTTGCAACACCATCTGTCGGTCAGCGTAACGAATAATGAGCTCGTCATTGCGCAGTAAGATCGAATCGAACGAGTCCAATGTGGTGAAGAGCGCAGCTTCAAGAGCCATTACGTCATCGCCCAATTCGCCCGAACAATCCATCAATGTGCGTGCGCTTGGTTGAATGATGATTTGATTCCCTTGGACAGCATAGAACGCGGCTGGATTGTTGCAACCTACGTCGAAAACCAACGTGTTCTCGCGGAAATCGAGTATTGGCCATGAGCCTCTGGGCATGGCAACAGGTTGCTGCTCATCGAAGGCGATTAACTCCCACCTTGTATTGGCCAGCGGATTCTCCCCACTGCCTCCCGACGGCGGCAGCGTTGCCATAGATAAATCTGTTTCGGGCGTTACGACACTGAACTCGAGAGGCGTGTTGCAGCCGGCGGATAATAAAATGATAACTACTAAAATAATGCTCAAACGCTGCCCAAGCTGAAAAGTATTAGACATTTTCAAATTACCTAAACCTTACCACTCAACTTAATCTTGGCCTTCTAGCGTGTCACTAGCGTTAAGTGGAAGTAACTACTTAAGTTGCTCCATTTCGAAGCTGATACATCCCAACTATTTGTACAGTTAGTGAGCGGAGGAACATTAGCATTTGCTATTCCACCTATCAATGCGCTCTTGGTTCCATCAGTTCGATAGATAGGTGCACCACTGTCACCGGGTTGCGCTGTTATATCGATCATCAGCAAGTCATTGTAGTACCTTAGATTATCAGCATCTCGATAGGTTCCGTGAGTACAAGTAACATAACCACATACGGAGCCAGAGGTCATACCTGTCATACAGCGAAACCAACCGATTTGCGCTTCTGGAGCTGGCCCCGTAATGTCACGAATTTCGCCAAAGTGATAAACGTCGTCTCGTGCTGTTGAGGAGGAGCGTGAAAGTATCACTGCTCCATCTACGCCCAAATCTGTAGAAACTACACCTCCATTTCGGACGTACTCTGAAACAGTTCCTATATATAGTTTTCCATGATAAAGTCGTGCGTTCACAGGCAAAGATAGATCTTCAATACAATGTCCAGCAGTTAACATACCCCAGCGCTTAAATACGTCCTGAACCTCAAACCCGATGGTACAATTATTTATGGTCTTAGAGCGTCCCCAGGAATCACCACCGCGAATAGCGGTAAACTGCGATCTGATCTCTCCTTCGTAGACCACGATCAGGGGACTAGCAAGTAATGACCTAAGTTCGCCTGACAAAGTTGATTTGTCAAGTTCGTTGTTAAGCCCCTCATTTAGCTCGACACCGCTTATCATGACCCCAACCCTGTTCTGTTTCCAAAGTATATACACGGCCTGAAGCTCAGGGTATTGAGGCATGACTGTGCGGAGGTAGTCGTATTGGTTTTTTAGCTCCATTTCGGAGTAGCGCACCCAGCCTATTTTTAGCCTTTCAGGATGGGTAAGAGGAGGCATAACGCTCAACATCCGACTTGCTTGCGGATGCCCCTCTACTAGCTAGAGTACCAAGTAGCCGCCGCTTGTAAAGTCCTCACTACCTGCCGAATGTTCTAGATAGATCCCGCCATAGGCTTCTCGCAGCTTAGGATGACTTTCAAAGAAGCTGACAAGCGCATTGCCACTCTCTTCCAGGTCCATGCGCATCCGCAGTTCCTCGGCCTCTGCTACTGTAAGCGGCACTCCTCCCATCTCCTCTACAATCACCGAGTCATCGGCTTGCTCAACTTCTTGGACGTATTGGACGTCACTCCTAAAGCCGATTGATCTGCGGAATTCGATCTGACGTTCAACCGGCATTTGTGTCAAGCTTGCCTTGACGACGGTTGTTGAATCCGCTATAGCGACTGGATGGCTGACGAGTAGTGTGACAACGAAGCACAAAGCAAGAATGGCAACCAGCTGAGAAGGCTTCATCTGACAGACCTCCATATAGACAGCTTTTTTTCTTGCATTTGGAATAACCTCATTATAGATATTAGGCCCCCCCGATCAATAGCCTAAACCTCCTATTACTCAATACGCCTCAAAGCCATTGGAATGCCTTTTTGCGTTAAATCTTCAGGTATAATAGACTAACCCATGCCCACCTACGCCGTCCTCCCCGTCAAGACCCTCCACGACAGCAAGCGCCGCCTGGCCCATCTGATGTAGCCGGTGGGCTTGCATGCCACAAGCTTAGAACGTCAATGGGCAAAGCACGCTCCGCCTTTCGCTTCCTATTCCGCGTGACCACCATCTGGCTGGTCGATGCCGTCTCGCTTAGCCTCACGGCCTGGTTCCTGCCGGGAATGGGGCTGGGCGGGCACGCGGGCCGGCCGGCGTGGCTGGTGGCGCTGGGCGCGGCCCTGTTGTTGGGCGCGGTGAACCTCGCCATCCGGCCGCTCATCCTGCTGGCCGTCATGCGCGAGGGATTCATCGTCTTGCTCATTGCCGGGTTCTTCGTCAACGCCGTGATGTTGCGCCTGACGGCGGCGGCGATGGGCGGCGGGCTGACGGTTGACGGCTGGCTTCCGGCCATCGCCGGCGGCGTCGTGCTGGCGGTGGTCAACATGGTCGTCTCCGGGCTGGTGGGCATTGACGATCAGGGTTCGTTCTATCGCGCCATGATCGAAAGCAGATTGCCCAGGGGCCAGGCGGCTTGCCGTCGGACGGCTATCGCGGCGTGATCGTCCTGCAACTAGATGGGCTGAGCTTCAAGAGCCATTAAGTCATCGCCCAATTCGCCCGAACAATCCATCAATGTGTGTGCGCTTGGTTGAATGACGATTTGATTCCCTTGGACAGCATAGAACGCGGCTGGATTATTGCAACCTACATCGCAGGAATTATACTATAGATAAGCCCGGGTTCCTGTCGCCCCGAGCCAAAGCCAAGGAGCCAACCCATGACGCGCGCATTCCTGCTTCGCACGGCCTTGCTTGTCTTTTGTTTGTTCGCCCTGCCCGCCCTCGTCGCCGCCCAGACGCTGCCCGTTGCGCCCACGCCCGTTCCCGACGGGATGATAGCCGCCGACGCCGACGCGCGCATCTTCCCGCCCCTCGGCCTGCCCGTAGCCCCCGATGCGGCTGCGCCGGCCGCGCCGGCCGCGCCAACCGACGCGCAGCCGCGGACCGGCTGGTTCGAGGAGGGCGAGTGGTCGCGCGTCCTTTATCGTGGCTTCGACGGCCACGACTACGACCTCTACAGCGTCGGCGGCTTTGGCGGCTATCTGCGCCAGGTATTCGACACGCCGGCCATGGAAGCCCAGCCGATGCTCAGCCCCGACGCCCGCCAGGTGGCCTTTGTTGCCGACTACGACGGTGACTTCGATCTGTACCTGGCCGATTACATCGTCGATGGCCAACTGGGCAACGTGCGCCGTCTGGTCGATATGCCGGAGAACGAGTACGCGCCGGTCTGGTCGGCCGACGGCACGAAACTGACTTTCTACAGTTTCGGCGACCAGGGCGAGATTTTCACCGTGCGCGCCGACGGCAGCCAATTGACCCGCCTGACCTTCGACGCCGCGTTCGACGGCTACCCCACCTGGTCGCCCGATGGGCAGCAGATCGCCTTCTCTTCCACGCGCAGCGGCGGCTATCGCATCCACGTCATGAACGCCGACGGCAGCAACGTGCGCCAGCTATCCAACCAGCCGGGCGGCCTCTTCCCCACCTGGTCGCCCGACGGCCGCGCCATCGCCTATAGCGCCGACCCGGATGGCGACGGCTGGCTCGATTTGATGGTTATGGATGCCGCCGGCGGCAACCAGCGCAGGGTCCTCAACGCCAACCCGGCCACGGACATCCAACATCCCACCTGGTCGCCCGACGGACAGCAACTCGCCTTCGCCAGCGTCTATTACATCTCCTACTACGGCAACTGGTATATCACCTCAGCCCGAATCGAGACGATTTGCGCGGTGGACGACTGCTACTGGGTTCCCATCCTGGCCCCTGACTACAGCTTCGATCCCGCCTGGGGCAAGATCGACCTGCAACCGCCGTCCACGACCATACCGGCCCTGCCGGCCGAGTCGCCCGCTCGTTTCGAGGTGACCTGGGGCGGCAGCGACGTCGGCCCGGCCAACATTCGCCACTTCCAGCTTCAGGTGCAGAAGAATGGCGGCGCGTGGGCCGATCTGCACACGGACACCGGTCTGGGACAGGTCGAAGTCCAGGGCGTCGGCGGCGACACCTTCGCCTTTCGCAGCCGTGGCGTGGACTATGCCGGCAACGTCGAGCCTTGGCCGGCCGCGCCCGACGCCATCACCCGCGTCGAGAGCCGGCCCCCGGTCACGGAGTTGCAGCCCCTGGAAGCCTGGACGCGCTATGGCGCGAGCATCCCTCTAGTGTGGCAGAGCGATGAACCGGGCGGCTCCGGCATCACCGGCTACCTGGTGCAGTTTCGCCGCAACGGCGGCGCGTGGACCAACCTGCCCGGCGCTCAGGGGAATGGATACGACTTTGTGCCCGAGGAATGGCAGGCGCAGACGGGCGACCACATTGACTTCCGCCTGCGGGCCACTGATGGGGCGCAGAACGTCGAGCCGTGGCCGCCCGACCCCGGCGACGGCAGCACGACCCTCTTTGACCGCGTCGCCGCCGGACACGTTGTGGACAATGCCGGCACGCCGGTCATCGGCGCGACGGCCGAGGTGACTCCGGCGGCGCTGGCCGCGGTCAGCAGCGGCGCGCAAGGCGACTACGCGGCCTACTTCGGCCCCGCCCCGACCACGGCTACTTTGCGCTGGGCCAAGCCGGGCTATGGCGCGCTG
>JAIBAS010000643.1 GCA_019695075.1 Promineifilum sp.
GCTGGGTCGGGCCGGGGCCGGACGTGGACGGCGCTTCGCACCGCAACGGCCGGCTGGAAGCCGACAACGGCGAGGTGGTCAGCGTGGTCAATCGCTTCGCGCCGCCGCAGATGGCCGACACGTTGCCGCCCTTGCGCCCGCCGGTCGGGCAGGGCAGCGTGGCCATGCCCGTCGCTGCCGCCGCGTCTCGTCGCAGCGCGCGGCGAGAGGAAGCCGCGGGAGTAGACGATCTCGATGAGTTGGCCGGCAAGCTGCGGCGGATTCTGGAAGAGGAATCACGCCGCCACGGCATCGACATTTAGCGGCGCGGCGCGCAGCCAGTGCGCGCCCCCGCCGACAACCCAGGAGTAAAGGCCATGCGCCCGATGCTCGACGATATCGAACTGCCGCAAGTGCAGGAAATTACCGCCTATGACCGGCGCATGTTGGCCGAGCACAAGCCGCCGGGGATGGACGGCAGCCTGTTGCAAAACCTCGGCCGCCGCCCGGCCCACCTGACGCTCTGGGGCGTCAAGACCGGGCCGGACGCGCTGGAGTTCGTCGAGACGCTGGAACTGAAGTATCGCGCCGGCCAGGCCGTGCCTTTCGTGGCCGACATCATCGCCGACGCCGAGATTCAGCAGGTGGTCATCGACGACCTGCAATGGCAGGAGCTGGCCGGCAAGCCGCAGCGCTATAGCTACGTCGTGGCTTTGCGCGAGTTCATCGAGCCGGTCGAGCCGGAGGACACCACGGCGCTGCAAGAGGACATCCTCAGCGACGCCGGCGATCTATTCGACGACCTGCTCGACGGCCTTGATTTCGCCCTGCCCTTCGCCACCGGGCTGGAGCGCTTCCTCGGCCCGCTGACCGACATCCTGGGCCGTTTGCAGCAGATGAACCGGCCGCCGGGCAACCCGTAGCGCAGACCGCCCGGCCGCCGTCTGGCCATCGGCCAGCACTGATAGTGAAAGGAGCATGCGATGGACACCAACATTTTTGAAGAACTGAAGAACCTGCTGACAGAGTTCAAGACCTTCCTCGACCAGAACGTGCCGACCATCCGGCCGGCGATCCAGCAGATCGCCAAGATGTTCTCGCAGATCGTCGAGCTGATCGACAAGCTCATCGAACTGATGAACAAGCTGAAGACGGAGATCAGCAACTTCGACATCAGCAACATCCCCGGCCTGGCCGAGGCGACCCAGTTCATCACCATGATCAAGTCGTTTCTGGAGTCGGCGCGCACGCTGCTGCCGGACGAGGCCGGAACGATCAACGATGTGCTCGCCGTGGCCGATGTCGTCGGCAGCCTGTCCGGCCTGGACGACGTCAAGGAAGAGATTCTGACCACGATCGACGCCATCGTCGCCCATCTGAACTCGCTCAAGCCGGCGTGATCGCCGCCGCGACGAGACTGACCAGCTTCACCAGGCGAACGCAGGAGACGTGAACCGTGCCCCGGCCGATGCTCGACGACCTTGAGTTACAGCAGGTGCAGACCATCGAAGTCGATGGCGATCAGGTGTGGGTGCAGCATGGCATCCCGGCCCTGGAGGGCGACTTCCTCCAGGGCCTGGGCCGCCGCGCCAGCCAGATCACCCTCACCGGCGTGCTCACCGGCGCGGAAGTCGCCGACAGCCTGAAGAAGCTGCGCGACAAGTTCCGCGCCGCCGCGCCGGTGGCCTTCGTCGCCGACATCGCCACGGCCATCCGGCTCGACCAGGTGCTCATCGAGGAGATGGGCGTGCGCGAGCTGGCCGGCCGGCCGGCGCGCTTCGAGTACGCCTTCACCCTGCGCGAGTTCAAACCGGCCACGCCGACGGAGATCATCATCCCGCCCCCGCCGCCCCCTCCACCACCGCCGCGCACGCTGACGTCGGTGCTGGAGGTGCAGGTCATCGTCGAGGGCGACCCCAATTTCGACCACGCCCAGACGCGCGTCGTCGTCGAGGGGCGCGACGAGGCCGGGCAGGCCGTCCGCCGCGAATTGCCCAACGATCCGTCCGTGCGCCAGGGCGACCTGTGGACGGTCGATCCCTTCCCCGCGGGCAGCTACACCGCCACCGCGACCACGACCAGCCCGGCCATGTCCGGCTCGGCGTCGGTCACCCTGCCGCTGGGCCAAACGCGGCGCGCGGTCATCACCCTGCGCCAGGGCCAGACCATCGCCACCGCCTTTGTCATCCACTACACCTTCGACCGAGCCTTTGTGGAGCCGTGCATGCGCGCCGTCCTGCGCCAGGTGGCCGACTTCGCCGCGGCGCACACCGACCAGAAGATCATCATCGTCGGCCACACCGACGAGTCGGGCAACGACGACTACAACCAGTCCCTCTCGGAACGGCGCGGGCGTGGGGCGCATGCCTTCCTGACCTTCGGCCGCGACGCGCAAGCGGCCGACGCCGCCGTGGCCGAGTGGAACGAGCTGCGCCGGGCGCGGCCGGCGGGCGAACTGCCCTCCGTCCATGACAGTTGGGGCGCGCGCGAATACCAGCACATGCTGCAAGACCTGGGCTTCTACAACGGCCAGGTGCATGGCACGCACGACGCCGCCACCGACACGGCCGTGCGCGACTTCCAGGCCGCCAACGGCCTGGCCGTGGATGGTCAGGTGGGCGACCAGACGTGGCCCGTGCTCATCCGCGCCTACATGGCCCAGGCCCCGCTGAGCGTGCCCGAAAGCCAGTTCATGCCCAATGCCGACCCGGCCGATGGCTGCGATAACGGCGTCGTCCGCTGGCTGGGCTGCGGCGAGAAGATGCCCGTGACGTCAACGCCCCGCGGCGCGTGCCCCGACCCGGCCTGGCGGCCGAACCGGCGCACGGAGTTGCTATTCGTCCGCGCAGAAGCCTTCCCGTGCGAGATCGCCAAGCCGGTGACCTTCGACCTGGCCCCGCCGGGCGGCCCCGGCTGGTGTCTGGGGCCGGGCGACCCGCAAGCGCGCTGCTGCTTCCTGACGCTGGAGGCGGGAAACCAGAACAGCTTCCTGGTGCAGCCGGCCGAGCCGGGCACGTTCGTCGTCAATGGCCGCATCCAGTTCGAGGACGGCACGCCGCTGGCCAACACCGAGTACGTCCTCATTGCTCCGGACGGCGAGTTCATGAACGGCGAAGTGACGTGCAGCGACCCCAGCGGCGCGCGCAAGGGCACGCCTCTGCGCGGACGCACCGACGCCAACGGCAACTTCACCGACAAAGCGGGCAATGTCGGTTACCCCGACCCGCCGAACCGCCAAAAGGGGCCGGGCGTCTACACCCTGGCCATCGCCGCCGACGTGGTGGCGCGCAACCAGGGCGAACCAATCGAGTCCGCCAAGGGGCCGAATGTCTGCGCGCGGCTGGATGGCAGCCGTGACTTCGTGGTGGTCGTCGTCGGCCGCGCGGTCGTCAACGTGCGGCCCAACATCGCCCCGGCGGGCAACGTGGTGGTGGTGCGCAAGCCGCACACCAACCCGCAGCGCCGGCCGGTCGTGCTGAGCGTCAACCAGGCCTTCACCGGCAGCGGCACGTTCACCCGCTCCAGCGACGCCATTCGCTTCTTCGACGCCGCCGCCGGCGGCAACGAGATCACCTTCAACGGCACGGACAACGTCTTCACCGACGCCCAACTGGCCGTCGGGCAGACCCTCTTTGCCGAGGGCAACCGCGCCAGCGCGGCCGTGGACGACGTCGAATTGCGGCTGGTGCTGACGGTCAACGGCACGCCAGGGTTGGGGGCGACGGCGCGGATGACGGCGCTCGAATTGACGCTGGACATCTGCCAGAGCCGGACCGCGCCGGGCGTTGACCCCGCCCCGCTCTCAGCCGCCGACAAGATCAACCCCGGCCGGCCGCTACAAACGCCGAATTTGGCCAACACGCAGCAGCGAGCGCTGGTCATTGTGCGGCCGGCCCAACCGGCGGCCTTTGTGGGCGATCTCGTGCTCACGCCGCTCAACGGCAGTGTGCAACTGTTCGGCGCGGCCGACGAGATTCCGGCGGTCGGGCAAGCGCCGCTGGCCGGCGCGCAGAGTCTGGCCAACGCCGCCATCCCCGCCGGTGGCGCGCGCTTCTGGGCGCAGGGCGTGACGGCCAGCGCCGCCGCCCGCGACGCCGGCTTCCAATTGGGATTGCAGGGCGTGGAGCCGGACGGCGACCGGGTGGCCATCACAGTCATCCAACTGGATATTGTCGCCGCCGCGGCCGACGACAGCCCGGCGGCCACCTTCGTCCGCTTTGGCCTGTGGGACGATGCCTTTGACCCGGCCACCGGCAACCTGCGCAACAACGCCGCCGAGGCGCAGAACTTCGTCGGCTCCGATTCGCGCCACTTCTTCTTCCGTCTGCGCGACGCCAGCCGCGCCGGGACGGCGACAATCCGCTGGCGCACGCTCTTCGCCAACAACACTCTGGACGACCCGCGCACACCGGCCGGCAACCAGGACCTGACCGTCACCGAGACGACCGCCGGCAGCGGCGTGTTCCTCTCGCGCGCGGTCATGCTGGTGACGGACGATGTGGATCGCGGCCAGGCCACCGACAGCGGTCTGACGGCCGGCAACGTGGGTTTGCGCAACCAGGGACAGAGCAACCATCGCCTCCGCTGCGTGACGGTTGACGACACTCACCAACTAGACGGCCGGGTCGAGGCGGAGTACGCGCCGGCTGGCGTCGGCGTCAGCCCGTTCACCGCGCCGACGCTTCTCTTCAACCGCACGCCGGAAGAGCGCCTGCGGCTCAGGATTCATTTCATCAACGTGCGTAACCGCGTCGGCGGCGTCGGTGTGCTAACGGCCGCCAGAAGGACACAGGTTACCCAGGCGTTCCAGGCGCTCTACGCCCTCTGTGGCGTCTTTGTGGAGGTGGATGAGATCACCATCGACCCACCGGCGGCGGTGACCGGCTGGCCGGCGGCCTTCCCCGGCGACCCACTGGCCGTTGACCCGGCCGTCGAGGGCTTCTCCTTCGTGGGCGGTGTCCTGACGCCATCCGCCTCGCAGCTGGCGCTGGTCAATGCCGTGCGAGCGTTGCCGGCGTTCAACGCCAACGATGTCTACGTTATCTACGTAAACAGGATTCTCGATACGCCGTTGACTACCCCGCTCACCAGCGGCACGCTGGGCCAGGCCTTCCCGGATGCGTTCGTTGCCGCCGCCTCGCCCACGCGGAGTTTCGTCTTCGTCGGCGTCAACGGCGCGACGATCAACACCGACATTCACGAAGTGACGCACGTGACCACCGACCTTCGCAACGCCGCCGGCGGCCATTTCTACTACGGCGTCATCGGCCCGGCCGGCCCCGGACAGTTTACGATCGGCAATGTGGACGCCAAGAATCTCATGTTCCCGATTGCGCTGAGCGGCCTGGGGGTCAGCGACCCCAAGCGCCTATGGGACATCCCGAATCCGAATAACACCTTTGTGAACAACAACGTGGTTCCGCCAATGGTCATACCGGGCCAGGTACAGGCGATTCGTAACTCGCGCTTCCGTCGCAACTTCTAGGAGATACGGATAGTTATGGACAACATTCCCATCGAGGCAAGAGCTTATCTTTCTACCGGCGACAGCATTGCCCGGGCGCAACTGGCGCAGCGCTACCCCGACCTTACGGCAACGCTGGCCGATCCCGCCGTTCGGGCAGCCGTGCTGGCCTGGTTGGCCGACGACGATGCCTGGAACGAGGCCAACACTCATTTCACCCTGAACGCGCTGCGCTATCTGCGTAGCGCTGCCGCTCCGGCCGAGGCCCAGGCCATCCGGCCGTTCCTGCTCCATCCCCAGCCGAGCGTGCGGCTGGCGGCGTATGAATTCCTGCTGACGCTCTACTACCCGGACAAGAACCGCGAAGCGCTGCTGCAACTGTTGCAGAATATGCTATCCGACAGTGAAGATGCCATCCGGGCCGCCGGCGCGCGTTACGCCGACCAGGCCGACGTTGCCGCCGAGTTGCGCAGCTTTCTCCTGCGCTGGCAGAAGACAGCCCAGGGCCAGGGATGGGCGAATACAGAGAGCTTCGAGTTGGTCGGCCGCCTTCTCAATTGATCAAACGCTTGGTGCGTCATGCTTCTTAAGCCCGCCTACAAACTCACCATCGGCGACAAGATCGTCGATACCACCGACGAGCCGCAGGCCAGCACGGTCGTGGCCCTGGTGGTCGATCTGGACCTGGCCGCGCCGGCCGACAGCTTCACGCTGACCCTCGGCCAGGTGGGCGGCTTCCAGCCGCAGCGCGACGACGACGCCAAGATCGAGTTGGGTTTCGAGGACGAACTGACGCAGGTGATGGTCGGCAAGGTCGTGACGGCCGACAACGGCCTGACCACCCGCCGCGTCATCGGCCACGGCGCGGCCCGGCTGCTGCTGGCCGCTAGCGCGACCGAGACCTTCCTGAGCCTGACCGCCGGCCAGATCGTCGAGCGCCTGGCCGAGCGCGCCGCCGTGCCCGTCGAGCGGGCCGAGCCGGGCATCACCTTCCCGGCCTATGTCATCGACGGCCGGCGCAACCTCTACCGCCATCTGCATGACCTGGCCGACTTCTGCGGCTTCGACCTGTACATCAACAGCGCCGGCAAGCTCGTCTTCGCTCCCTTTCGCAGCGGCAATGCCATCCACATCTTCGAGTTCGGCAAGCAGATCATCGAACTGGAGATGGAGCAGCGGCCGCCGCTGGCCGGGCAGGTGCAGGTCTTTGGCGAGAGCGCCGGCGGCGGGCAGGGCGACAACGCCTGGGCCTGGCTGACGAAGGACTTCAGCGGCCTGAAAGGCACGGGCGGCGACGCCCAGCCGGTCTTGCTGCTGGAGCAGGCCGTGGCCCGCACCGGCGAAGCGGCCCAGTCCGTGGCCGAGGCCGCCTTCACCCGACTGACGCGGCAGCGATTGCGCGGCACGCTGCTGAGCACCGGCCAGCCCAAAGTCAAGCTGGGCGACGCCATCGAGCTGCGCGGTCTGCCCGACGCCGCCGCCAACGGCACGTTCCAGGTGCGCCGCGTGCGCCACGCCATCGACAAGACGCGCGGCTTCACGACGCGCATCGGCTTCCGCAGCATCTAAAAGGGCCAAAGACATGACGACCGTTGTCGATACCCTGCAACAGATCATCCGCCACGAGCTACGCTCGCTCCACATCGCCGAGCTGGGCGTGGTGGAGGCCGTCTTCCCCCACAGCGACGGCGACGACGATGATAACTACGCCTGCGACGTGCGGCTGAAGGACAGCGGCCTGCTGCTGCGGCGCGTCCCGGTCATGACCGGCCACATCGGCACCGTGGCCATCCCTAACGTGGGCGACCTGGTGCTGCTCAACTTCGAGCAGGGCGACGTCAATCACGCCCTGATCGTCGGCCGCTTCTACAACAACATCGACCGGCCGCCGCTGAACAACCCCAACGAGATCATCTTCCGCCTGCCGCTGGCCGAGGCCGACGACAAGAGCATCCTGGCCGCCATCCGCAACCTGCCGGCCAACGCCGAGCCGCGCGAGATCATCGTCGAGATGCCGCCGCAGATCACCGTGCGCATCAGCGACGGCGCGGTGCGGGCCACGGCCGGCGACACGGAGATGATCCTCGACCAGCCCCACAGCAGCGGCGGCCGGGTCACAGTCGTCACCGGCCGGACGAAGATCGTCATGAACCAGGACGGCGACGTGCGCGTGGACGTGGCCGGCAGCCTGACCGTTAAGGCCGACCGCGACCTGACGCTAGAGGCCAACGGCGACGTAGCCATCAAGGGCATGAACGTCAAGACCGAGGCGACGATGAACGCCGAGGTCAAGGGCGGGCTGGGGGCGACGCTGCGCGGTGACCTCTCGGCCACGGTGCAGGGCGTCAACCTGTCGTTGAAGGGGCTGGCGTCGTTCTCGCCCTAGCAGTGTAGGGCGATTTGGCAAATCGCCCCACCAAACAGGAGTCATCAAATGCCAGGATCGCCGGTTTCTATCGGAGCGAGCGTGATGATCACCCCGGGCGCTTCCGGGCCGCCCGACATGGGCACAATTGTGGCCGTCTTCCCGCCGGTCATCACCGCCAACGGCCTGCCGCTGGCCACAACCGGCTCACTGTGCATGATGATCAACTCGGTCTGGGGCTTCCCCTACCCGCTGGTCATCGGCCCGCTGGCCAGCAGCGGCGTGCAGGTCGCCGGCCGGGCGCTGGTGCGTACCTTCGACCGCATTCCGACGCCGCCGGGCATCCTGCTCATCCTGGGGCCGCCGGCCGCGCCGTTCATCACCGACCAGTGGCCGCCGTAGGAATCTGGAATTAAGAATTAGGAATTAAGAATTAGGGATCGAAGAACATGAGCGACAACACCCGCTGGGGCGCAGACTTGCGCTTGCTGGACAACCTGCTGCGGCAGAACGATCTCGACGTGGGCGAAGACCTCTTCGTCACCGAACGACTGGAGACGGGACAGATCGACCTGGAGACGGTCGTGGCCGACGACAACCTCAAGCAGGCCCTCCTACTGCGCTTTCTGACGCGGCGGGGCGAACTGGAGCCATTGGGGCATCCGACCTACGGCTCGCGCCTGTTCGACCTGTTGGGCGAGCGCAACACGCTGGCCAACCGCAACCGGGCCAAGCTCTACGTCCTGGAGGCCCTGGCGATGGAGCCGCGCGTGGCCGAGGTGCTGCGCGTCACGGTCGAGACCAACCGCGCCGAGCCGACGCAGATTGACATCAGCGTCAGCCTGCGGCCCATCTATGCCGATACTGTCCTGAATCTCGTGTTTCCCTTTTTCCTGGAGTAGGCGCCATCTCGCACGCGAGAAAAGGCGGGAAAAAGCCGGAAGGAGACTAGACGCATGAATCAGCCAACCGTAACCCTCATCCAGCGGCCCTATCAGGAGATCGTCGACGACGTGCTGACGGCCATTGTCGGCGGCGTGGTCAACGAGCCGATCCGCTACGACCTGAAGCGCGATCTCTACCCGCTGTCGGAGCCGGCCGACGACGTTCGCGGCATCACCGGCCTCCACGAGGGCCAGGCCTATGCCTTCCTGAAAGAGATCGACTACGTTTTCAACGAGGGCAGCAACGCCGTGGAGTGGGACGAGAACGGCACGCGGCCCGACGACGACACCGATTTTCGCGTCGATTACTTCCGGCCCAACAGCCACTCGCCCCTGACCGACATCAACGTCGGCAGCGTCACGCGCACTCTGAGCGAGGCCGTCAGCCGCGAGATCAACACCGTCTACGAGCAGATCAACCTGGCCTACCTGTCGGCGTTCATCGACACGGCCACCGGGCGCTCGCTGGAGTTGGTCGTGGCCATTCTGGGCATCACTCGCAAGACCAAAGAGTTCGCCGTCGGCCTGGAGACCTTCTTCCGCCAGGCCGGGGCGGTCGGCAACATCACCATCCCCGAAGGCACGATCCTGGCGACGACCAAGGGCGACGTCATCTTCGAGACGACCCAACCGCGCACATTGCAACAGGGTCAGGTGCGCATCGACGCACCCATCCGCGCCACGGTCGATTTCAAGCGCGAGAAGGGCAAGGTCGCCGCCGGGGCCATCAGCCAACTCTTGCAGCCCATCGTCGGCATCACCCGCGTGACCAACTTCGACGCCACCTTCCTGGGCACTGATGACGAGACCGACGCGGAGCTACGACTGCGGGCCAAGGCCGCCTTGCGCTCGCTGGGCAAGGCCACGCTGGCCGCCCTACAGCGTGTCGTCCTGGAAGGCGGCGGCGGGCTGACCGAGGTCTGGGACCCCGACGGCGCGCCCGACCACCGTTCCGATCCCGGCAGCGTGACCCTGCTTATCGAGGCCGAACCGGAGCGCTTTGCCAGCCTCAATACCGCCGTCCAGGAGACGCGCGCCGCCGGCGTCCAGGCGCTGGTCATCAGCCGCTACGTGTTCTTCAAACCGCGCATCCTGACCACCATCGCCCCGGGCCTGACCGCCGCCGGCAAGCTGCAAGTCATCGACGAACTCATCGCCGCGCTGCAAGCCTACACCGACGGCCTGAGCAGCGGCCAACCGGCCGAGGGCCAGGCCATGCTGAAGGCCCTGAAAGACGTGGAAGATGTCGTGGACGTGAAGATCGTCGATGTCCTGGTCTGGCGCTCTGACCTCGGCCGGCCGGCGCAGGCGACGCTGGTGGACGGCATCGCCAACGCTGTCGTCGCCAGCCGGGCCGGCGGCGCGCCGGACGATCTCGACGCGCTTAAGCTGATCATCACCAGCACGCTCCAGGAGACGCCGCCGCTCGTGCCGACCAATACGCGCATCCCCGACCGCAGCCTGCTGCAAGGCCCGGACGGCCAGCCGGCCAGCGACGCCCAGATCGAGAGCGGCGACTTCCGCGTGGTGGCCACCGTTGGCGGCGACAAGTGGTGGGTCGTGCTCGATATGGAGCCGGCCGACGTCGTCGTGGAGGAGAAGGTGAGCTAGGTGGCCAACAAGACCGACCGCATTGTCAGCTATCTGCCTTCGACGTTCCGCAAGCAGCCGCGCGGCGTGACACTCCATGCCGTCGTCGATGCCTATGGCCGCGAGCTTCAGGACGCCGAGAACACCCTGGCCGAGGTCACGCAGTCCCATTGGGTGGACTACGCCGATCGCTTGCAGCCGCGCATCGACGACCTGGCCCGCATCGCCGCGCTCTACGGCCTCGGCCCGCGGCCCGACGAGACGGTCGAGGCCTTCCGCGAGCACCTGAAGCGCTACATCCGCACTTATCTCGACGGCACGGTGACGGTGCAGGGCGTTCTGCGCATCGCCGCCCAGGCATTGGGGCTGGACATCGCCGACGACTATGAGACGCTGGACACGTGGTGGGCGCGCCCGGAAGGGGACGCGATCGCCGTCGCCGCACCCGACGGCCGCGATGCCGCCGAACTGGTGCTGGGCGCGCGGGCGGCCTTCAACCGCGGCCTGTCGAGCCTGCCGGCCCAG
>JAIBAS010000254.1 GCA_019695075.1 Promineifilum sp.
ACATCCCCCGGCCGGGCGGCCAGCGGCCAGACAGTAAATTCGCGCAGGGTGATGGCCTCGCCGTCCAGCCCGGCGAAGACGGCCCCGCCGGGCGTCGGGGCGACGGGCGCGGCCTCGCCCGCCAGCGGCGAGACGGCATAGACCACCAGGCGCACGTCGCCGACCCACTCCTCGGAGGCCTTGAAGGTGTTGGCGTCCAGCCAGCGCTCGATGACGCCGTCCGGGTCGCGCTGGCCCTCGCCCCAGTAGAGGACGTAGAGCCGCTCGTGGGTCGCGGCGATACGGGTCAGCTCCGGCTCGACGATAGCCGGGTCGGGCTGGCCGGTGGGCAGCGGGTAGACGGGCGCGCCGTTGTGGTGGTAGTAGGTGAAGACTTCCCACTGATTGGGGGCGACCAGGATGACGCCGACGTTGCCGCCTTCGGCGGCGATGCGGGCGGCCATGGCGCGGTAGTCGGCGCGGGCGTAGGCCGGGTCGGCGTAGAGGTGGCGCAGCGAGACGGCGCTGCCGGCCAGGACGAGCGCGGTCAGCACGCCCGGCAGCCACAGCCAGCGTCGCGGCAAGACCCAGGCCAGCCCCATGAGCAGGCAGACGAAGGGCGCGGCGACGAGCAGAAACTTGAAGAAGGCCGGGTCGGTCGCGCCGACGATGAACATGAGGCCCAGGGGCGCGGCGATCTGGGTCACGGCCACGAGCGCGCGACGGCCGGCGAACAACCCCAGCAGGCAGAGCAGGCCCGCGGCGACCAAGGCCCATACGGCCTCCTCCCGGCTGATGGTCTGGCCCAGCACGAGCCAGCGGCCGCTATCGCCCAGGAAGGCCAGCGGCCCGGCCCGCTGCCCCTCGCGTCCACCGACCTGCCGCAGGAAGATGGGCAGCCACGGCAGGTAGAGGAGCGCGGCGGCGGCGGCGAGGAGGAGCCAATGGACGACCGCCAGACGACCGCCAGACGACCGCCGACCGCTGACCGCCCTGCTGCCCCACTGCCCCACTGACTCACTGCTTCCTCCCGGCTGCGGTCGGCCGTCGGCCGTCGGTCGTCGGACAATGACGACCAGGCCATGCGCGGCCACGACGGCGGGGAAGAAGTAGTGGGTGTAGAGGCCGGCGGCGACCAGCAGGACGTAGGCCGCGGCCCACTGCCCGCCCGCCCCGCTCAGCCAATTGAGCAAGACCCACGTGCTGGCCGCGGCCAGCAAGGCCAGCAGGGCGTACATGCGCGTTTCCTGGCTATAGTAGACGAGGACGGGGGCGGTGGCGGCGAGAAGAACAGCAGGAACGACCGCCGCAAGACCACCGCTGACGGCCGACCGCCGACGGCTGACCCGCCGACCCACTGACTCACTGCCCCCTTCTGGCCGCGGTCGGCCGTCGGCCGTCGGCCGTCGGGCGACAGGAGTCGCCTTCGCCAGCGCGGCGACCACGGCCACGGTCAACAGCCCGGCATAGGCCGACAGGGCGCGCAGGCCGAACTCGGTGTCGCCGGCCAGTTCGCGCCAGCCGCGCAGCAGGACGTAGTACAGCGGCGGGTGAATATCGGCGGCCGTGCCCTCGACGATGGCGGCCAGCGAGCGCTCGCTCAGCCGGGCGCTGTTGCCCTCGTCGTTCCAGAAGGATTGCGCTCCCAGACGGTGGACGCGCAGCCCATAGGCCAACAGCAGCACGCCGACCAGCGCGGCCAGTTGCCAGCGTCGGCGCGTCATTGCTCCGCCGGCGCGAGGGCGCGCAGGGCAGCCAGGAAAAGGACGGCCGCGCCGAAGAGGAACAACCCCGGCCGGGCCGCCTGCCAGCCGTATGCCCAGGCGGCCATCGGCTCCGGGGATCGGCCGGCGGTGGCGTATCCGGCCACGGCATCGTAGACCGGCAGCGGCGTGAAGTCCGGTTCCAGCATGCGGAAGTAGTACCAGGCCTGGTCGCGCTCCCAGTCGGCCGGGCGCTTGAAAAACCAGTAGGCGTTGACCCCGATCCACGGCCACTCAGCCTGCGCGCGCTGGTAGGCGGCGACGGCATAGCGGGCCTGCTGCTCCTCGGTGACGCGGCCGAAGTGCGGCGTGATCCCCTCCGGGGCAACGTTCCAGCCCATCTCGCTGATCCAGATGGGCTTGACCGCGTCGCCGTGCCGAACCATCAGGTCGCGCAAGAAGAGGTTGTGGGGGTAGTTGATGACTGTCGGCCGCAGCCGCTGGTCGGTCGGGCCAGACCAGAGGCCATAGCCCTGGGCCGACAGCACGTCGAAGCAGCCCCCCGCTCCGGCGGCGTACATGCGCTCCAGGAAGATGAGGTCGTTCATGTTCCGGCCGTCGTTGGCCACAGTCGGCGTCAATGCCCCGGCCAATACGACGGCCGTCGGGTCAACGGCCTTGATGCGCTCGTAGGCCAGGCACAGCAGCCGCGTGAAGCCCTCCGGGTCTACGTCCTGCAAGCCCCATTCCTCGTTGCCGTTCGGCTCGTTCCAGACCTGGTAGGCGTGGATACGACCGCGGTAGCGCTCGGCCACGGCGGCGGCGAAGTCCCCGAAGTCGTCGAAGTCGTCGGGCGGGGCGTTCGTGCCCAGCTCATCGCCACGGGCGCGGCTCCAGGCGGGCGGGTTGCTCAGCCGGGCGATGATGGCGATGTCGCGGGCCTCGGCCAGGGCGACGATCTGGTCGTACTTGGCCCAGGCGTCGATGCCGGCCGGGTCGTTGCGGCGGTCGATGAAGTCCCCCTTACCATGGACTTCGATGTCCTCCCACGGGAACTCCTGCCGGATGGCGCGGAAGCCGGCCGCGGCGGCCAGGTCGAGGATGCGCGCGCGCTTCTCCGGCTCGGCCTCCTGTTCCAGGAAGGTGTTGACGGCGAAGGGGCTGATGGCCGGATAGGCCAGCGGCGAATCGGCCACGGCCACCGGTTCCAGCCGCGGCTGCGGCCGGATGGCAGCGTTGAACCAGTGGACAAGCCCGGCCGCCTGCCCGCGCAAAGCCTCCTCGCCGGTCAGGTCGGCCAGCGAGCGGGCGTTGGGCCACAGGGCAAGCAGCAGGGCGAGGACGGCCAGGGCGACAACGGCGCGGCCGAGGCGGTGAGCGGTCATGTGGCTCGTATTATAGTGACAATTCCCGAATGTGGCGCGATTCTCCGAATCGCGTTCGTGCCGTGACACGATTCTCCGAATCGCGTTCGTGCCGTGGCGCGATCCTCCGAATCGCGTTCGTGCCGTGGCGCGATCCTCCGAATCGCGGCCCTCCCACCCCAGCCCAAGATCGCGATTC
>JAIBAS010000146.1 GCA_019695075.1 Promineifilum sp.
CGCCCGCCGGTCCGGAGAGAACCGTCCGCGCCGCCTGCGCCCCGGCCAGCGCCGCGCTGATGATGCCGCCGTTGCTCTGCATGACCGCCAGCCGCCGCAGAACCAGCCGTTCGGCCAGCCGTGTCAGATAGCGGCCCATCAGCGGGGCGACGTAGGCGTTGATGACCGTCGTTGCCGTGCGCTCGAATTCGCGGTACTCCGGCAGGATGTCGGACGACAGCGAGACGTGCAGCGCCGGGTCGAAGCGCTCGGCCAGCAGCGCGCCAATGCGCTGCTCGTGTTCCGGCCGCAGGAAGGCAAACAGCAGGCAGACGGCCACCGACTCGATGCCGGCGTCCGCCAGCCGATCCAGCGCCGCCGCCAGCGCCGTCTCGTCCAGTGGCGTGAGCACGTTGCCGGCGGCGTCCACTCGCTCCTGCGCTTCCAGCCGCCACGCCGCCGGCACCAGTGGCGGCGGCTTCTGCGGCACCAGGGCGTAGAGGTCGGGTCGGTTCTGCCGGCCGATGGCCAGCACGTCGGCGAAGCCCGCCGTGGCGATCAGCGCCGTGCGCGCGCCGCGGCGCTGCAGGAGGGCGTTCGTGGCCACGGTGCTGCCGTGGACGACGTCGGCCGTGGGCGCGTCGGCCGCAGCCAGACCGGCCAGCACGGCCTGCGACGGGTCGGCCGGCGTGCTCGGCTCTTTGTGCAGCCGCAACTGCCCGGCCGCGTCCAGCCAGATGAAGTCGGTGAAGGTGCCGCCGGTGTCGATGCCGATCGCGGCCATAGGCGTAGGCTCAGCTACATGAGCGGCGCGGCCGGCGGCGTGGCCGGTGTGATCGTCGCCCCTAGCACGTCCTTGCCCGTCCAGTGCAGGTAGCCCAGCGTCACCGTCGATCCCTGCCACGTCGTCAGTAAGATGGCGGGCAGCAGATAGACAACGTAGGCCAGTAGAAGCCGCCCGTTGATCATCATGGTATTGCCAGTCATGACGGCGCTTTCCAACCCGTCTGGAAAGGCCAGGAACATGAAGAGCGCCCCAAACGCCAGCCCAAAAACGAGATAGATAAGCCCAAACGGCAGCGCCAGCAGGATGATCTGGCCCAGGTTCTCGCGCAGAACCTGCCCGCCGTGGCGCAGCGACGCCATCACGCCCAGGTTACGCAGCACGACGCCGCGGCCGGCAAATGTGAAGACACAGCCGGTAAGGAGGATCCCGAGCACGAAAGCGGCGTAGAGGCAGCAGATCAGAATCACGCCCACCAGGCCTATTCCCGCCATGACCCCACTCTGGCCGGGGTCGCTCGCCAGCGAGGTCATTGTCACCGGCACCAATATCACGAGGAATGCCACAATGAACAGCACGAGCGGCAGGACGTAGAGCAGCAGGGCCAGGCCCAGCAGCCGCGGCAGCGCCCGCCAGCCCTCGCCCAACGAGCGGCCGAAGCCCGTTGCTTCCCCTCGCGCCGCCCGCGCCACGCCGGCCGCGCGGGCCGCGTGGGTGACCAGCGTCAGGAGCGCGGCGAACAGGCTGAGGATCATACTGACACAGGCCAGCAACAGCGACCGGCCGGCCGATGCCACCACCTCCGCCGGCGCGGCCGTCGGGTCAACCGTGCCGCTGAGCAGCGACAGGGGCAGGCTGATCAGGCTGATCGCCAACGGCAACAGCGTTAGCAGGAACAACCACTTGTTCTGCCAGGTGATGTCCCAACCGCGACGCAGCGTAGCGGAATAGTCCACAAGTCCCTCCCTTTGCGACCCGGAGGCGGTCGCCCGATCAAGCCAATAAGGCAGAGCGACCCCAGGGATCGCTCTGCCATCGATACGGTCAAGACCTAAAGCCTAGCTCATCGTCGGCGGCATTGCCGGCGGCATGGGCGCGGCCGTGTCCTTGAGCACATCCTTGCCCGTCCACTGCTCATAGGCCAGTGTGAACGTCGCCGAGCGCCAGGCGGTGATGATGGCCGAGATGATGGCGAAGATGATCGCCGTGACCAGGAAACCCAGGCCCGCGGCCACCATCTGCGTGGTCGTTGGCTGGCTGCCGTTCAGGATCATACTGATCAAGCCGGTACTCAGCCCCAGCAGGCCCACGATCGCGCCGGAAACGAGGCCAACAACCAGCCCGATGACGAAGAACAGCAGGCCCAGCAAGAAGATGTGGCCCAGGTTCTCGCGCAGGACGCGCCAGCCGTGGCGGATGGAGTCCATCACACCCAGGTCGCGCAGCATCATGCCCCGGTAGGCGAACGGGTAGATCAGGTTAATCACGATCGCCAGCGGAATCAGCAGGCAGAGCAGGCACAGGAAGACCACGCCCGCCGTGCCCAGGATGCCGGCCAGCGCATTGCTGTCCATCCCCTGCCCGGCAGCGATGGCGGCCATGGCCGTCCCCGCGAAGCCGACGAACAGGATGATCAGCAGGATGATGACCACGGCATTCAACACCAGCGTCATGCCCACCAGCGGCAGAACCTTGCGCCAGCCTTGCCGGAAGGCGCGGCCGAAGCTCGTGGTCTGGCCCCGGTCGAGTTCGGCGACCGAGGTGATCAAGCCGCCTTTGGCCGCCAGGGTGACCAGCCACAGGAGGATGCCGATAATGAAGAAGACGCACATCAGCACCAGCGCGCCGCCGGCCAGGGCCATGCCCATCTCCGGTGTGATCTGGCTGGTCGTGGTGCTGCCCGAATCGAAATTATAGTTGGACGTGCTGCTGACGCCGCCGCCCAGAGCCGCCAGGAAACCAAGCAGCCACAGCCACTTGTTTGCCCACGTCAGTCGCCAAGCCCGTTGCAGAGTACCCATATAATCCATGATCTATCTCTCCTTGTAGCTCATGCTACACTAATCTCAGTACGCGGCAAAGAGGTGTTAGTTGCGAATTATTCCCATTCAATCGTCCCCGGTGGTTTGGAGGTGATGTCGAAGACGACGCGATTGACGCCGGGCACTTCGTTGACGATGCGCCGGCTGACCCGCGCCAGCAGGTCATAGGGCAGGCGCGCCCAGTCGGCAGTCATGAAGTCCTCGGTCGTCACGGCGCGCAGGGCGACGACCTCCTGATACGTCCGGCCGTCGCCCATCACGCCGACGCTGCGCACGGGCAGCAGCACGGCAAACGCCTGCTGTGTGCCCTCCCGCAACAGATCGGCCGCGGCCAGTTCCGCGACGAAAATGCTGTCAGCCGCCCGCAGCCGCTCCAGCCGCTCCCAGGTCACTTCGCCCAGGCAGCGCACGGCCAGCCCCGGCCCGGGGAACGGTTGTCGCCAGACGAGGCTATCCGGCAGCCCCAGCGCCGTGCCCAACCGCCGCACCTCGTCTTTGAACAACATCCGCAGCGGCTCGACCAACTGGAACTGCATATCATCCGGCAGCCCGCCGACGTTGTGGTGCGTCTTGATGACGTGGGCCGCGCCGCGCCCGCTGCCGGCGCTCTCGATCACGTCCGGGTAGATCGTTCCCTGAGCCAGGAAGTCGATGTGGCCCAGCCGCCGGGCTTCGCGCTCAAACACCCGCACGAACTTCTCGCCAATGACGCGCCGCTTCTGCTCCGGGTCGGTCACGCCGGTCAGCGCCTCCAGATACTCCTCCACGGCATTGACCGCCACCAGGCGGATGCCCTGCTCCTGCTGGAAGGTCTGCACCACCTGGGTCGCCTCGCCCAGCCGCAGCAGGCCGGTATCGACGAAGATGCACGTCAGCTGATCGCCGATGGCCCGATGCATGAGCGCCGCGGCCACGGCCGAATCGACCCCGCCGCTCAACCCCAGCACGACGCGGCCGTCGCCCACCTGCTGCCGGATGGCCGCCGTCTGCGCGTCGATCACGTTGGCCGGCGTCCAATCGGGCCGGCAGCCGCAGATGCGATGGACGAAGTTGCTCAGCAGCACCCGCCCGCGCGGCGTGTGGACGACTTCGGGGTGGAACTGCACGGCGTAGTGGCCCCGTTGCGCGTTGGCCGCCGCGGCGTAGGGGGAGTTGTCGCTGTGGGCGATGGGCCGGTAGCCGGGCGGCAGCGCCTCAACCTTGTCGCCGTGGCTCATCCAGACCGGCTCACCCCGGCCGTCGCCCGCGTCCCAGCCGGCGAAAAGCGGCTCGTCGGCCTCGTCAACCACCAGCGCCGCCGGCCCGTACTCGCGCCGGGCGCTGTGGGCGACGCGACCACCCAACCGGTGAGCCAGGAGTTGCATGCCGTAGCAGATGCCCAGCACCGGCACGCCCGCGTCGAGCACGTAGTCGGGCAGCGCCGGCGCGCCGGGGTCATAGACGCTGTTCGGCCCGCCGCTGAGGATGAAGCCCTTCGGCCGCAGCGCCAGCGCCGTCTCCACCGGCGTCTGCCAGGGCAACAACTCGCAATAGACGTTCGCCTCGCGCACCCGCCGGGCGATGAGCTGGGCGTACTGGGAGCCGTAGTCGAGGATGATGATGGTGTCGTGCATAAGGGAGTGGTCTGTGGTCAGTGTACAGTGTACAGTGTACAGTGATCAGTAGGTCAGTAGTCTGTCGTCGGCGGTCGGCGGTCAGACGTCAGCCATCGGCCGTCATCGTCGCCAGTTCAATCCGTCCCTCGCTCATGTCGGTAATCGTCGCCAGGGCGACGATGGGCACGTTCCAGTGGGCCAGGTTCGCCCGGCCGCCCTCGAAGACCTTCTCGACGACGGCGGCGATGCCCACCAGCGTTGCCCCGGCGGCGGCGACGATGCGACATAGGGCGTCGATCGTCAGCCCGGTGGCCAGGAAGTCATCGACGATCAGCACCCGGTCGTCGGCGCTCAGAAACTCCGGCGAAACCATCAGCATGACCTCGCTGCCCTTGGTGTGGCTGGGGGCCGAGTCCACAAAGACCGGCTCGCGCATGGTGATGGGCTTGTGCTTGCGGGCATAGACGGCGGGCACGTTGCCCAGCGCCCGCCCGGTCATGACCGCGGGGATGATGCCGCTGACCTCGGCCGTCAGGATACGTGTCGGCCGGCTGTCGGCGAAGCGCGCGGCGATGGCTTCTCCGGCGGCCTCCATCAGCGCCGGATCGACCTGGTGATTGAGGAAGCTGTCGATCTTCAGGATGCCGCGGCCGAGGTTCTCCCCTTCGCGGCGGATACGCTCTATCAGGGCTTGCATGGACTTGCTCGACCGCGGTTTAGCGGGCCGCGGGTCGCTCCTGAGGCTATTATGGCGCAGTGGCCGGCGTCGCGCCATTGCCCGGCGCGCTTGAGAATTCCTTCACAAGCTGCTTGACCATCGCTGCATCGTCCACTATAATAATCGACGTGGTTCGTTCAAAAAAGTTTGAAAGTTGTGAACGAGGATAGTCGCATGGATTTTACGTTGACCCACGCGGGGTTGGTAGCGGTTGAGGAAGCACTCGTGGCCGCGATCGATAGCGAAGTGCCGTTGCTGAACGACGCCAGCCGGCACATTCTTACGTCGGGCGGCAAGCATTTGCGGCCGCACATCGCCATGCTGGCCTACCTGGCTGTGGGTGGCGAGGACCTGATGGATGCCGTGCCCATGGCCGCGGCCGTCGAGATGGTGCATACGGCTACGCTCGTCCACGACGACATCAACGACCACAGCCTGCTCCGTCGCGGCCGGCCCTCTGTCCACGCTCGCTGGGGCCGCACCTTCGCCCTACTGACCGGCGACTACATGTTCGCCAAGGTCTACCAACTGATGGCCCCCTACGGCCCGGCCTACAACGTCGTCATGGCCAACGCCTGCACCCAGCTGGTCGAGGGCGAAACCCTGCAAGCCGTCTCCGCCAAGGCCGGCGAGATCGACCGCGAGACCTACAAGCGCATCGTCGCCCTGAAGACGGCCAGCCTGTTCGAGGCCTCGGCCCGCATGGGCGCGCTCATCGGCGGCGGCACGCCCGAAGAGGTCGACGCCCTGGCCGATTACGCCTACAACCTCGGCATCGCCTTCCAGGTCGTCGATGACATCCTCGACGTGATCGGCGACCCCGAAACGCTGGGCAAGCCCGTTGGCGCCGATCTGGGCCAGGGGCGCGGCGCGTTCGTCGCCCAGGGCGAGCGGGCGATCCTGTCCTTGCAGCCGGCCGCCGAAGTGGCCGTCATCGAAGAGGACGACCCCATCAAGCGCATGATGGCCAAGTTGCGCACCTCCGGAGCCATCGAGATGGCCCAGCGACAGGCGGCCGAGATGGTCGATCGCGCCCGGCGCGCCCTGGAGCCAATCGGCCCATCCCCCGCACGCGACGAGCTGGAGGCGCTGACCAACCTCGTCCTGGAGCGCGACCGCTAAGAACCGAACGAGTGGGTTAGTGGTCAGCGGCCGGCAAGTCTGTGCCCCTGGGGTTGTCGTTGGCGGTCAGCGGTCGGCCGTCGGTGGGCGGGCGTCGGCGGCGACGCGCTTCATGTGGTCGAGGATTGCCCCGATGCCGTTCAGCCGTTGGCCGCTGAGCACCTGTTGCAGACCCATCTTTAGGTAGAACTCCGTCGGCACGGCGGCGATAGTCTCGATGGTCTCGCCGCTCAGCCCTTCCTGCAACAGCGTCGCGTAGCCGCGCACCGTCGGCGCTTCGGCGGGCACGTCCATGTAGAACTGGATGCCGCCGTCCGGCTCCTTCTCGGCATAGACGAAGACCGTCGTCATGCACTCATGGACGATGTCCATAGCATCGCGCCGGGCCAGCAGCCAGTCGGGCAGCGGCGGCAGCCGCTCGGCCAACTCCAGCAGGTACTCCAGCTTTTCCTGCCCTTCCAGCAGGCGAAAGTCCTCGATGATCGCTTGCAGCTTGTGCGGTAGTCCGGTCATAAGCCCGATCTTGCCCTAGCCAATCTAATTGCGCCACTGTTCCGACGAGGATCCCTCTCCCTGACCCTCTCCCGAGGGGGCGGGGGAAGCGGCCCTCTCCCTGACCCCCGCTGGGGGCGAGGGAAGCGGCCATTACTCGCCCGACTCCGGCGCCGCCTGGCTGTCGTTGCCGGCGCCATCGACGGGAACAGCTTCTATCGCCGCCGCCCCGTAGATGGGCGGGTACTTCAGCACGCGGTGATTGCCCGCGTCGGCCAGCCACAGGTTGCCCGCGCCGTCGAAGGCCAGCCCGTTGGGCAGACCCAGACCGCCCGGCTCCGTGCCGAACTGCCCGAAGCGGTTCAGGTAGGCCCCGCTGGGGCTGAAGATGAGCACGCGGTAGGCCTCCGGGTCGGTCACGTAGACGCGCCCGGCATCGTCAATGGCCAGGTAGGGCTTGTTGTTGATCGACTGCCCGAACCACGCCTCCACGTCCCACGCGCCCAACGGCACAAGCTCCGGCGACAGGTGTTGGACGCGGCCGTTCCACGTGTCGGCGACGAAGATCGAGCCGTCCGGCCCCACGGCCAGGCCCACCGGTTCATCGAATTGCCCCAGTTGGTTGCCCAGGCTGCCGGCCGCCTGCAGGAAGTTGCCGTCGCGATCCAGGAGTTGGAGGCGGTGGTTGCCCGTGTCGGTCACCAATAGCTGATGATCGCCGATGAGGACGATGGCGCGCGGGCCGAAGAAGAGGCCCAGTCCGCCGGTGGGGTCGTCGGCCGCCGGCGAGCCGCTACTGCCGAACGAGGCCACAAACTGGCCCTCCAGAGTGAATTTCTGGATGCGATGGTTCCACGTGTCGGCCACGTAGACGTACTGCTCATCAACGGCTACACCCCACGGCTCGTTGAACTGGCCCGCCTCCACGCCAAAGCTGCCCCAGCCGCGCACGAAGCGGCCGTCGGCGTCGAACACCTGAATGCGGTTGTTGCCGGAGTCGGCCACGTAGACCAGGCCATCCGGCCCGATGGCCAGATTGCGCGGGCTGGAGAGCGCGCCCTCGGCCGTGCCGGCGATGCCCGTCTGGTTAATCGTCAGGCTGGGCGTCAGGGACAGGCCGTTGGCCTCGTAGGGGTCGGTCAGACCGGCGGCGCTGACCGCGCCGACGCCGTGGTCCCACAGGTCGGCCAGAACGTCCTTGCGGATGTACAGCCGCAGGTCGTGGCGCACGGGCCACTCGCCGGCGGTATACGTGCCGCCGAAGACCTCGCCGTACTTCGTATAATCACGATACCAGAAGATGTCCCACAGCGCCTGGCGCACGTCCGGGTTGCCCAGGCCGCGCCGCACCGGGTTCAACTCGTCCGGCGCTTTGCCGAAGAGCGCCTCCCAGGAGAACTTGCGATACTCCTCCATCGGCCACCACAGGAAGGTGTACTCGTGGCTGACGTAATCTTTCGACAGGAAGGGATCGACGTTGGCCCAGTTCCGGGAGCCGACGATGACCACCGGCGAATCGTTCAGGCTCTGCGTGGCGTTGTCGCCGAAGTAGACTTTGTTGGGGTACTGGCGCAAGTACCAGGTGTAGGGCCAGGAAACGTCGCTGTCGTAGGCGACCTTGATGCTGTGGTCGCCATACAGGCGCATGGATAGTTCCTCCAGCTGCTCCAGGACGATGCTCTTCGTCGCCGGCGCGCCGTGGGCGTAGACCATGAACTCGTTGGTGTAGTCGTAGTTGACGAAGCTGGCCATGTAGTTGAAGCGGATGGTGATGATGGCCAGGACGGCGACGATGCCCAGCGTCACCGCCAGCCGGCCGGTGCGCCGTTCCAGCGGCGCGGCCGCCCGCCGCCACAGGAAGGCCAGCCCCGCGGCCAGCAGCAGCCCGCCCAGAAAACGGCCGACGTGCGTCAGGCTCGACAACGCCTGATCGCCCAGCCGCACCTGCCCCAGCAGCAGCGGCCCCAGCGCCAGCGCGCCGATGATGACCAGCGCGGCCGTCAGCCCCAGGGCCAGCCAGAAGCGCCGCGTGGCCAGCTCGCGCGGGGCGACGCTATCGACACGTTGGCCCAGGTACCAGCCGCCCAACAGGGCCATCGGGATGGTGAAGTGGACGCTCAGCCAGGGCATCTTCTCGCCGGCAACGCTATAGGCCGGCCAGGTCAGTAGCACCCACCAGATGAGCGAGGGCACGAAGCCGACAAAGGCGGGCAAATCGACAAGCTCGCGCAGACCTTTGTCCAGCCCCAGCTTGGCGGCCACCTGCCGGCGGCGAATCAGGAACCAGTATGCTGCCCCGGTCGCCAGCAGCGCCCCGGCTACCAGCAGCCCCGGAATGATGCTCTTCTGCGTCACGTCGAGCTGATTGCGGTTGAACAGCCAGTTGGCCAGGCTATAGAGAGGCACGGCCGCCAGCGCCAGCACGACCCAGTACCAGACGATGTCGTTGATGCGCTGCTTCTTCGACCACAGGTGCATGCCCAACACGGCCAGGATGAGCGGCAGGAACTCATACAGCGGCGTCACGAACAGGTAGTAATACCACGGCTGGCTGCCACGCTGGACGCCCTGCTGCTCCAGCCAGTAGCCCAGCGAGCCGATCATGCCCGTGCGCCAACCGGCCGGGTTGGTGAAGACCGAGGTGAAGAAGAACAAAAAGATAGCGTGGAAGATGACCGCGGCGATGATCCAGCGCTTGCGATCCCACCAGACGCCGACGAGGATGGACACGGCCAGGGTGATGATCAGGAAGAGACCCGACTTAGCCACGGGCGATGTCGCATAGCCTCTCAGGCACTCCATATTGGTCAGGCGCGTGATGGCTATCTGCGCCTCCGTCATCGTCTCTTGCCCGGCGATCAGGCACGTGTTGGTCGAGTAGTCAACCGGGTTCCAGCCGACGGTGCGGATGAACAGCGGCGAGACGAGCGGCAAGAGCAGGGTGACGTAGAGGACGATGAGGTCGAATTCGGGATAGCGGTCGATGTGAGGACGCATCGGCCGCACCATCAGGAACAGCCCGACGCTAAACAGGCCGATGCCGACGATCTCGACCCAGCGCATCGCCTTGGCGAAGCCAGACTCGTTGGCCGTGGACGTTGCTGTCTGGGTCGCGTTCGGATCGACGGCGAAGCCCTCCGAGGTGGTTGTGGCCGTGGGCGAAGTGCTGGCCGGCTGCGGCGCAAACTTGTGCGCGCCATAGCCCACGCCGACCAGGACAACGCCCAGCAGGGCTACCAACGCCCCAACCCACAGCTTGCCCATCACTTCCTTCAGCCAGTCGGCCTGGATGATCAGCGCCAGCAGCCGCAGCAGCAGGAAGCTGCCAAAGATGGCCACGTAGATGAAGGCCGCCTCCATCGTCGCGAACATCAGCGCCAACCCGGCGACGAACCACCACAAATACTTGTTGCGCCGCTCGCGGATGGTGTGCCACGTGGCGATGAAGACGATCAGGGCGAAGGTGATCAGCAGGATGTCGTGGCGGATGTAGCGCGAGTAGTAGGTCAGGTAGGGCGAGATGAGGAAGAGGAAGCTGACGAATAGCGCCCCCTTGCGCCCCAGCCAGTCGCGCAGGAAGTAGGGCAGGGCGATGAGCAGCACGCCGAAAATGGCCACGGGGATGCGCGCCGACAGATCGCTATCGCCGAACAGCCAGTAGGACGCCGCCGTCAGGTGGAACAGCGTCGGCCCGTGCATCAGCGGCGAATGGACGTAGCCGTCGCCGATGTAGTACTGGTAGGAGAACTGCGTGTGCAGGCTCTCGTCGTGGCTGACGACGCGGTCGCCCAGCCCGTAGAAGCGGGTGACGATGGCCAGCAGCAGGAAGGTGATGTAGATCGCCTTCTCCAGGTCAAGGTTCAGCGCGGCGACCAGTGGCCGCGAAAGGGCATCGTACCGTTCGGGTGCGTCCGCTGGCGCGTGGCCCACAGGAGTAGAGGTGGTCAGATCAGTCATACGCTACTCATACCGCCCGCCTAGCGGGCCAGGGTGATGATGGGAGTCGCCGCGGCCGTTGGGCCGGGGCCGGTGGGGCCGCTCGGCGCGTTGCTGCTCAGGCGAGGCGCGGGTTCGGGAGCCGGCGGCAGCGCGCTTGGCTGGCTGACGCGGATG
>JAIBAS010000161.1 GCA_019695075.1 Promineifilum sp.
CCGTCTTCCTGCCCGTGCTGCCCGGCGGCGCGGAGGCTACGCCGACCGCCGACAGCCGACCGCCGACCGCCGCCCCGATAGCGACGACCGACAGCGGACAGCCGACGGCCGAGAGCGCACCGGCCGCCCCGCCGGCAACCCCTTACGTCAGCAACATCCCCGACTTCGCCCCGCACCCCGAGTTGGGGCCGAGCAAGCTGGGTATCCACGTCGCCCGGCCCAACAGCCCGGCGATTCTGGAGTTCGTCCGCGCCGCCCACCCGGCCGTGGTCAAGGGTGTCGATGACCTGGGCTTTCTGGCCGAGGTCAAGGCCGCCTCGCCGGAGACGGTGACCATCGGCCGGCTGTCGGTGGAGAACCAGGACTACGGCGGCGAGCCGGAGGCGGCCGCCGCGGCGCTGGTGGCCGCGCAACTGCCGCAACTGCTCCAGCACCCCGCCGTGGACTACTGGGAGGGCTGGAACGAACCCGACCCCAACCTCGACCGGATGGAGTGGTACGCCCGCTTCGAGGCCGAGCGCGTGCGGCAACTGGCGGCGCATGGCCTGCGGGCGGCCGTGGGTGGCTTCTCGGCCGGCGTGCCGGAGTTGGACGAGTTCGCCCTGTTCGTGCCGGCCATCGCGGCGGCGCAGGCCCACGGCGGCATCCTGACGCTGCACGAGTACGCCGCGCCCGACCTGACCTTTCTCTATGGCGACCCGCTGCCCGGCTACCCCACCTACCCCGACCGCGGCCCGCTGATGTTTCGCTATCGCTGGTTCTACCGCGATGTGCTGGAACCGCGCGGGCTGGTCGTGCCGCTGGTCATCTCCGAGGCGGGCATCGACGGTATCCTCGGCAACCGGCCGGGGCCGGATGGGCTGGGCTGGCAGGACTTCCAGGAGTTTTGGGTGGCTCAGGGCTGGGGGCCGGACGGGCAAACGGCCTTTCTGAACCAACTGCAATGGTTGGACAACGAGGCGCGGCAGGACGACTATCTCATCGGTTACGCCCTGTTCACCGCCGGCGGCGGCCGGGCGTGGGAGAGCTACGAACTGGACTCGTTCCTGCCGCGGCTGGCGGAGTATGTGGTCAGTCAGTGGCCGTAGGGCCAGTAATGTACTGAGCGACGAATTGAGCGGGCGTCAGGCACTCAAAAACTCGTGAATCAGGCATAACTGACCCGATAATGAATACATTTGTATCCAGGAATAGACGCTGCGGACTCACACATAGCTCCTAGCTGGCTGTGTTCTCCGTCGCCATCTCGCTCTTGATCTCCTGGATCAGCCGTACAATGTCGTCAGATGTACGATAGCCGGCCTCTTCCAAAGCGCGGCGGAAACCGGCGCGAAACTCGGCGACCGACATATGTTCCTGTTGGAAGTCCGGATGGTGGCGCGTCAGCTCTTCGAAGACCTCTACCCCAATAAGTACGGCTTTCGGCCGTCCGTGCGATTCCAGGATAATGCTCTCCTGTCCATAAGCCGCCCGGTTGATCCAGTGCGATAGATTGCGACTTGCTTCACTCACGCTTACACGAGACATCGTCACCTCATCACGTCTGGGCAAAAATACAATTTCTAGGCAATCTACGTATATTGTAATCCAAATCGTGCCGGCTGTCTATCTGCTCTAGCGCCAGGCTGTGCTAGAATCATTGATGACTTCATCCGATGAGACGCATCCCCCAACAATACCATTTCGCTATCTCGGCGGCCGCCCTCCTCCTCCTCGCCCTTTTTCTCCGCCTGCGCGGGCTGGACACGACCGGGCTGTGGGGCGACCAGGCGTTCACGCTTAACACGGCCATGCGCTGGGTCAACGGCGGGCCGCTGCCGCTGGCGGCCAACAAGTCGTCGGTCGGCTTCGTCAACCCGCCGCTGATCGAGTACCTCTACGGCGCGGCTCTCTTCCTCTGGCGCGACATCCTCAGCGTCTCGCTGCTGACGCTGCTGGGCGGGCTGGCGGCCGTGGTCGTCACCGGGGCGGTGACGGCGCGCCTCTTCGGCCGCCGCGCCGGCCTGTGGGCCATGCTCGCCTTCGCCGCCGCGCCGTGGGCCGTCTTCTGGAGCCAGCTCATCTGGAATCAGACGATGGTGCCGCCGTTTGCCGCGCTGGCGTTGGGCGGGCTGCTGCTGTACCTGTTCGACCGGCCGCGCGCTGGCTATCTGATCGGCAGCTTCGCCGCCGCCGCGGCCATGATCCAGGTGCATCCCGGCTCGGCCGGGCAACTGCTGACCATCGCCCTGGCCCTGCTACTCTACCGGCGGCGCGTCCGCCCGGCCCACCTGCTGGCCGCCGCGGCCGTCTTCGCCCTGCTCTTCGCGCCCTACCTGCTCTACCAGATGGGCACGGGCTGGGCCGACCTGGCCACCGTGCGGGCGCTGGCCGGGCAGGAAGCGACGTTCAGCGGCGCGGCCGTGCTGCTGAGCCTTGACCTGTTGCGCGCCCAGGGGCTATATCGCGCCGTACCGGGCGTGGAGGCGTTCGACGCCCTGGCGGTCGGCCTGTTTGTGGCCGCGCTGGTCGTCGTCGTGTGGCTCGTGGCCAGGGAATTTAACGTCAGGGCGCAAAGGGGCAAGGACGCCAGGGAGGCAAGGGAGCAGGGGCGCAGGGGAGCGAGGGAGGCGCTCGGCGTCGTGCTGCTGTGGCTGGTCGTTCCACTGCTATTCTATCTGCGCACGGCCGTCTACCTGCAAAACTACTACCTCGTCGGCCAGTGGCCGGCGCCGTTCATCATTCTGGGCGTCGGCATAGCCGCCGCTCAGCGTGGCGCGATTCTCCCGAATCGCGTTCCCAGTGGCGCGATTCTCCCGAATCGCGTTCCCAGTGGCGCGATTCTCCCGAATCGCGTTCCGCGCTGGAGGGGAAGCGCGATTCTGGAGAATCGCGCCACGCGGTGGCTGGTGGCCGCGCCCGTGCTGGCGCTGGTGGCCTTCCAGGTGTTCTTCTCACTGCGCTACCAGGACGCCCGCGCCGCCGGCGACGGCCCGGCGCTGCAAGTGCGCCACGCCCGCGCCCTCATCGACCAATCCAATCGCCTGCTGGCCGAGCGGCCCGGCTGCCGCCTCGTCGGCCTGGGCCACGGCGCGCAGGTGGAAACGTCTGACCTGGCTCTGCTGGTGGAATTCACCGACCCAGCGCGGGCGCTGCTCCTTGTCGCCGGGCGCGGGCGGGTCGAGGCGGCTCGGGCTGCCCTGCTGGAAGCCCGCGGCGACGAAGCCCTTGTAGATCGCGGTCACGAGCCCCTTGAGGTCGG
>JAIBAS010000165.1 GCA_019695075.1 Promineifilum sp.
GGCCACTGTAGCAACCCCGGCCGTGGCGACGCCCATCGCCGCGCAGTCCGTCGCCTCGCCCACGGCCGCCGCCGAGGTCATCCCCCCGACGCCGACCAGCCCGCCCGTCTTCCCGACCAAGGGCGTTGATCCCAACAGCGGGGCCGCCGCCGGCCAGCCGCTGCCCACGTGGACGCCGACCGCCCTGCCGACGCCGACGCTGGCCCCGACGCCGACGCCCTCGCCGACGCCGCTCCCGGAGCCAACCACGCCGCCCGTGGCCGTCGATCCCGGCGCGCTCTCGCCGCGGCCGGCCGGCGTGGGCGAGACGGAGCGCTGGATCGACGTCAACCTGAGCACGCAGACGCTGGTGGCCTACGAGGGCGACACGCCGGTGTTCGAGACGCTGGTCAGCAGCGGCCTGCCGCAATGGCCGACGGTCACGGGCCAGTTCCGCACCTACATGAAGTACGAAAGCCAGACGATGAACGGCTATCTGCTGGGCTACGACTACTTCCTGCCCGACGTGCCCTACGTGATGTACTTCTATGAGGACTACGCCATCCACGGCACCTACTGGCACAACAGCTTCGGCACGCCCATGAGCCACGGCTGCGTCAACGTCAGCACGCCGGACGCGGGCTGGCTGTTTGGCTGGGCGCCGGTGGGGACGCTCGTGAATGTGAGATATTAGGGAGAGAGCAGGGGGGCCGGGGAGCAGGGGAGCGGGGGAGAAAGAGTTCCTTCCCCCCTGCTCCCCTGCTCCCCCGCCCCCGCTCTCATCATACGGGAGCACACACCATGCCACTGACGATCATCATCGGCGCGCAATGGGGCGATGAGGGCAAGGGCCACATCACCGACCGGCTGGCCCAGGGCGCGGCCGTCGTCGCCCGCTACAGCGGCGGCGACAACGCCGGCCACACCGTCACCATCGGCGCGGAGATCTTCAAGCTCCACCTCATCCCCTCCGGCATCATCCACCCCGGCGTCGTCTGCCTGATCGGCAACGGCGCGGTCGTCAACCCGGCCGTGCTGCTGCGCGAGATGGACGCCCTGGCGGCGCGCGGCGTGGACGTCGGCCCGGCCCGGCTGAAGCTCAGCGGCGGCGCGCACCTGATCACCCCCGCCCACATCGCCATGGACCGCGCCCACGAGCGCGAACGCGGACGCGGGGCCATCGGCACGACGCTGCGCGGCATCGGCCCGGCCTACACCGACAAGGCCCGGCGCATTGGCCTGCGGGCGGAACTGCTGGCCGACCCCGACGCGCTGGCCGCGGCCCTGGCCGGCCACATCGCCGCCAAGAACGAGGTGCTGGTGAAGGTCTATGGCGAAGAGCCGCTGGACGCGAACGCCATCCTGGCCGATTACGCCGCCCAGGCCGCCCGGCTGGCTCCCCACCTGGCCGACGGGCCGGTGCTGCTCGACGAGGCCCTGGCCCGCGGCGAGACGGTGCTGGCCGAGGGCGCGCAGGGGACGCTGCTCGATCTCGACCACGGCACGTACCCGTTCGTCACCAGTTCGTCGCCCACGGCCGGCGGGGCCATCACCGGGCTGGGCGTCGGCCCGCGCGCCGTTGACCGGATCATCGGCGTGGCCAAGGCTTTCACGACGCGCGTCGGCGGCGGCCCCTTTCCAACGGAGTTGGACGGCGACCTGGCGGCGCGGCTGCGGGGCACGGGCGAGAATCCGTGGGACGAGTTCGGCACGACGACCGGCCGGCCGCGGCGCGTCGGCTGGCTCGACCTGCCCATCCTGCGCCACGCCCGCCGGGTTAACAGCCTCAGCGATTTGGTGCTGACCAAGCTCGACATCCTCAGCGGGCTGGCCGAGATTCCGGTCGCCGTGGCCTATGACCTCGACGGCCGGCGGCGCGCCGACTTCCCCACCGACCTGAGCGTCCTGGCCCGCTGCCGCCCGATCTACGAAACGCTGCCGGGCTGGGGCGAAGACATCACCGGCGCGCGCCGCCCGGCCGACCTGCCGGCCAACGCGCGGCGCTACGTCGATTTCATCGCCGCCGCCGCCGGCGTGCCCGTCAGCTACGTCTCCGTCGGCCCCGGCCGCGAGCAGTTCATTAGTAGGGATTAGGGATTAGGGGCTAGGGACTAGGGAAGAGCCGTTCTTCCCTATCCCCTAATCCCTAATCCCTATCCCCTATCTTCACTCTTTCGGCTCAACCGTAATCGGAATGTCCTCGGCCGGGGGCAGGACGGGCATATCGACCAGGGCCGCCTCCACGCGGGACAGATCGACAGTCATGCGGCCGTCGACGCTGCCCGTGTCCTGCACGGCGCGGCGGTCGATGACGCGCTTCTCCGCCACCGGCCCCTCGACGAAGACGCGGCTGAGGGCGAAGGCGGTGACGCGGCCTGTGGCGTCGATGACGACGTCGCCCAGGACGCCCAGGCGCGTGCCGCCGGGCGTGTCCACGTCGCGGCCGGTCAGCTTGTCGCGCCGCAGCCAGCTCTTGGCCGCGGCGAACTCGTTGTCGTCGGTGACGACGCCGGCGCTCTTGACCAGCACGGCATCGACGCCGAAGAGAACCACGTCGCCGCTGCGGATGAGCTGCGCCCGCCGCCGCACCAGCCCCTGCGCGCCCAGATAGACGCCCAGCACCGCCTCCAGACTATCGTCCAGATAGAGGTCCTGAATCTTGCCGAGGAATTTACCCTCATCGAGGGTGTAGATGGGTTTGTCGATGAAGTCTTTGCCTAATCTCATGACGGGTCTCCTTAGCCGAATTGTAAGAAGCTCAGGCCAGGAAGGCAAAGAAAGGGGCTAGGTTGTAGGGGCTAGGGGCTAGGGAAGAGCGCTCTTCCCTAGCCCCTAGTCCCTAGCCCCTAGCCAGCCCGCCCAAAGATCAACGTCGCGTTGTGCCCGCCCAGGCCGAAGGCGTTGGACATGACCACGTGCAGCGCCGCCGGGCGGGCGACGTTGGGCACATAGTCGAGGTCGCAGTCGGGGTCGGGCTGCTCGTAGTTGATCGTCGGCGGGATCAGCCCGTCGCGCAGCGCCAGCAGGCAAAGGATCGCCTCCAGCGCCCCGGCCGCGCCCAGCAGGTGGCCGGTCATCGACTTGGTCGAGCTGACGGGCAGGGCGTAAGCTCGCTCGCCGAAGACGCGCTTGATGGCTGCCGTCTCCGTGCGGTCGTTGTGGGGCGTGGACGTGCCGTGGGCGTTGACGTAGTCCACGTCGCCCGGCGACAGGCCCGCGTCGGCCAGCGCCGCGGCCATGGCCGACGCCGCGCCCGCGCCG
>JAIBAS010000267.1 GCA_019695075.1 Promineifilum sp.
TCAGCGGGCCGCTGTGGAAGGCCAAAGACCACGGCCTGAATCAGGTCGTGGACGGCATCGACGTGGTGGGTAGCATCCCGTAAGAGGACGCCCGCCGGCGACCGGCGCGACGGCGGACGACGGGCCACGGCCAGAGGGGCCGCGGTCCGTCGTCTGTCGGCCGTAGTCGGTGGTCGTCCCTTCAGCGACAACACCGCCACGGCCGCGCTGACGGCGACGGCTACCGTGGTCACCAACGTGCTGGTGGAAGGGACGTTCCCCTCTCCCGGAGGGGCGAGGGGATCGGAGTTCCCTCCCCCGGGGGAAGAGAGGATCGGAGAGGGTGGCGGCCGCGCGGTTGCCCGTATGACAGTTACCACGCGGCCGCCGGCGACCGGAGCGCCCCGGGTGGACGGGGAACCGCTGATCAGGGAACCAGCGGCTACACCGTCCACCGTCATCGTACCATACCGAGTGGCCGAATAACGCCACAAATGAAGGCTATTTGGGGCAGGGGAAGAAAAGCAGTTCCTGCGCGGCTACCAGGTGACCGATGCCAATGGCGTGGCCGCCTTCACGACCATCTATCCCGGCTGGTACAGCGGCCGGACGGTGCATATCCACTTCAAGATTCGCACGTCTGTCCCCCCACTCTTACTGCAAATAACTGTCCACCCGGTGCGGCCGGGGCACGGACACAGGCTCATAGGCGCGTCCTTCGACCAGAGGGGAGAGGATGGCGCTGGCGACGCCCTGTTCGTGCGGCTGCGTCGACATCAGCAGCGGCAGCATATACAGGAATAGCTCGGCCTGGTAGCGGGTCGGGTAGACCTGTTCGACGGTCGTGCCATCGCGCATGTGCATGATCACGGCACAGGGCTGGAATCGCTTGTCCATCTCTTCTCCTTCGGTCTGGGCCGCTCGCCTCGCGGGCGCGCCAAGACACTGTGTTCGTAAGGTTCACTTCGGCTTCGGCGTGGGAAGCCCGTTCGCAAGCCCGCGGCCGGCGAGTCGCAGGGGCGAACAATTGGTATAGGATAACGCCCTGCGGCCGCGTGTCTATTGGCGGAAACGCCAGAAAAGCGGCCGGGTGGGTCGGTTATTCCGCCCAGAGAGGGGGTGTCGAAAATCGAATTGCGCCAGCACTTTTTCGTTTGCTAGACTGGTCGTTAGAACAAATGTTCGTGCCGGGCGACCAACCGGCCTAGCAACCGAAAGGAGATGCGATGTTAAGTAATCCGCTCGAAGTGCTCTGGCGCAGCCGCAAGTTCTGGCTCGCCGTCGTCGCCGTCGTCCAGACGGCCGTCTTCACTCTGGTGCCCGGCTTCCCCGAAGCGCTGTGGCAGGCCATCAACGTCATCCTGCTGTTCCTCATCGGCGCGATTGCCGCCGAGGATGTCGCCCTCAAGTGGCGGCGCTGAGCGCGGTCGCCAATCCCTGATCCGCCCATAGGAGAAACACCATGACCTGGCTCGATCGATGGCGACAACGACGACAATTGGCCGCGGCGGCCGACCTCCGCGAGGGCGCGGGCGGCTGGTCGGCCGTGGTCGGGGCCGGCGGGCCGTTCGGCCGCGGCGACCGGCCGCCCGACGACGCCACGCGGCAGTACAACGATGCCCTGCTGGCCTGGCGCACTAACCCCTACGCCAAGCGCATCATTGACATCATCACCGATTACACCGTCGGCGACGGCCTGACGCCGGTCGCCCCCGGCGAACTCGGCCGCTTCATCGACACGTTCTGGACGCACCCGCAGAACCGGCTCGACCTGCGCCTGCCGGAGTTGATGGACGAACTGAGCCGCGCCGGCGACCTGTTTCTCGTCCTCTTCCGCAACCCGGCCGACGGCATGAGCTACGTTCGCGCCGTGCCCAAGTCAGAGGTGGTCGAGATCGCCGCGGCCGAGAACGACTGGGAGCGGGAGGTGGCCTATGTCGTGCGCGCATCGCTGGCAGGGGGGGAGCGGGGGGGCGGGGGAGCGGGGGAGAATTCGCCCCTGCACCCCCGCTCCCCTGCTCCCCTGCCTTCTGATACGACCGTCTTCCTCTCGCCCGCCCACCCCGACGCCGCCGCGGCCGACGCGGTGATGCTCCACTACAGCATCAACCGCCCTGTCGGCGCGCTGCTGGGCGAGTCGGAACTGGCCAGCATCCTGCCCTGGCTGCGCAACTACAGCCGCATGCTGGAAGACCGCGTGCGGCTCAACTGGGCGGCGCGGGCCTTTCTGTGGTTCGTCACCGTGCCCACCGGCCGTGTCAACGCCAAGGCGGAGCAGTACAACGCCCCGCCGGAGCCGGGCAGCATCGTCGTCCACGACGACGGCGAGCGCTGGGAGATGCAGGCCCCCAATCTGCATGGGCTGGACGCGCAACACGACCTGCGCGCCCTGCGCCAGGCCATCAGCGCCGGCAGCGGCCAGCCGCCCCACTGGCACGGCGACGGCGGCGACATCAACCGCGCCGTGGCCGGGGCGATGCAAGACCCGGCTGTGCGCCATCTGCGGCGGCGACAGCGCCACTTGCAGCATGTCGTCGTTGACCTGTGCGCCGTGGCCTATGAGCGCGCCTACGCCCTCGGCCGCGTGCGGCGGCGGCCCGACCGCGCCGCCATTCGTGTTGACCTGCCCGATATCAGCCGGGAGGACAACAAGAGCCTGGCCCTGGCCGCCGAGCGGCTGACCGGGGCGTTCAGCGGGCTGCTAGCGGCGCTGCCGAGCTTCTCGCCGACGCTGGCCGGGCAACTGCTGCCGCTCATCTTCAAGTTCGCCGGCGAGCCGCTGTCGCCGGGGCTGACGGGGATGATTTTGGATGAGTTACAGGGGAGGTAGAGAAACAACGGACGACGGACGGCAGGCCACGGCAAGAAGCCTTGCCCTGCGGGCTGTGGTCCGCGCTCTATCGTCCGTTGTCCCCTGGTTCGTGCAGGACGTGGAGCAGCAAAGTATGACCCAAAGACGCGAATTCATCGGGCGATTGATTGCCGCGGGGCCGACGCGGACGCTGACGGGCGAGGCCGGGCGCTATGTGGTTTCGGCCGAGGCGGTGCGCCGGGCAGTGGAGGAGGGCCTCTTCCGCGGGCTGGGATGTTTCATCGACCACGCCGCCGGGCGGCCGTCGCTGCGGCGGTTGGTGGGCGTGTGGCACGACGTCGCCTGGGACGAGGCGCGCGGCGCGGCCGTCGGCCGGCTGCGCGTCTACGACACGGCGACGACGCGGCCGGTGATCGAGCTGCTGGCCCAGACCCTGAGCGACGCCGAG
>JAIBAS010000219.1 GCA_019695075.1 Promineifilum sp.
GCCGCGGCGGCGGCGCCGGCCGGGCCGGCGGCGATGGGGCCGGCCCCCTTGAGGGCGTTGAGGGCCGGGATCTGCGTCCGCGTCAGCGGCCCGGCCAGGTAGTTCATCGCCCAGCGCGTCTGGAAGAGCAGCGGGCGTTTCTCGTGGACGTTGCGCATCAGGAAGACGCGCTTGCCGATGCCGGAGATGAGCCGGTTCAACTCGCGCACATCGACGCTGCCGTCGGCGCTGGACAGGCCATCGAGCAGCCGGGCCTTGTCCTGGTCGGTGGCCAGCTTGCCGATGAACCACGTGCCGATGTTGGACAGACCCTTGTAATCGACATCGACCGGGTTCTGCGTGGCCAGCACCAGGCCGACGCCGAAGGCGCGGGCCTGCTTCAACATGCGCAGCATGAGCATCTTCGACGGCGGATTGCCGATGGGCGGCAGGTAGCCGAAGATCTCGTCGAAGTAGACCAGCGCCCGCAGCGAGGTTGTGCCGCTCTGGGCGCGCATCCACGATTCGATGTTGGCGTAGAGCAGCGTTACGAAGAACATGCGCTCGTCGTCGCTCAGGTGGGCGATGTAGAAGATGGAGTGGCGCGGCCGGCCGTCGGGCGTGTAGAGCAGCGCGCCCACGTCCAGCGGCTCGCCCTGCACCCAGGTCTGGAAGCTGGGCGCGGCCAGGATGCTGTTCAGGCGCATGGCCAGGCCGGTGCGGTCTTTCTCCGGGAAGAAGGTGTTGACGTCGAACACGCCCAGCTTGGTGAAGGGCGGCGACTGGATTTGCATGATCAATTCGCCCAAGTCGAGATCGTGACCCTGGCTCCAGGCGTTGGCGACGATGTTGGACAGCAGGATGTGCTCGCGGCTCTGCACCGGGTCGATGTCGCGCATGCCCGTCAGGCTCAGCAGGGCGGTCACCGTGCCGCTGATCTGCTCTTGCAGCACTTCCTCGTTGCCCTGCCAGGGCAGGTCAGGCGCTTTCAGCGAGGCCAGCACGCTGAGGGGCACGCCGGACGTAGAGCCGGGCGTGTAGATGGTGAAGCGCACGCTGCCGGCCAGCGCCCGCAGCCGCTCCGGGGCGATGTCCCAGTCACCCAGGCCGTTGCGCCACATCTCGGCCGTCTCGGCCGCGGCCTGGTCTTCCGTCTTGCCGTCCTTGCGGGCGGCGTCGGCGTTGATCCACGGCTTGAAGTCGGCCGGCAGCAGGTCGGGGAAGTGGAGCAACAGGTTGGTCAGGTCGCCCTTGGGGTCGATCATCAGCGCCGGCACGCCGTTGAGGGCCGCCTCTTCCAGCAGGCCGACGCACAGGCCGGTCTTGCCGCTGCCGGTCATGCCGACGACGACGGCGTGGGTGGTCAGGTCTTCGGAATCGTAGAGAAGGGTGTCGTCAACGAGCTTGCCCGTCGCCGCGTCCCATTGCTTGCCCAGGTAGTATTTGCCTTTGGTGTCGATCATGCTCACGCACCTCCACGCACAAGTGTAGCGCAAGGCGGGCAGAACGCTAAGAAAGGGGATAGGGGTTAGGGGCTAGGGAAGAGCGTTCTTCCCCCAGGGCAATTACATATAGCTGCAACGCGGGTTGAAACACCCCGTCTGACAGACAAAACCCGTTGAAACGGGTTGCCCGGCGTGCCGCGAACACGTTTTAACGTGTTTTGCCTACCAGCCGACGGGTTTTAACCGTCAGCGCAAAGCGGACATTACGAGTATGCGATTGCCCTGGACGCAAAGCCCGGGAGATACTGGCGGGGGCAATGGTAGTGCTATAATGCGGCCTGTATGACGCATTATCGCCACCGGGCGCTGGCCGTGGGACTGCTCGTCCTATACTTCGCCGCCGCCGTCCACATGGCCTTCGCCCTGCCGGCCCTGGCCACGCCCAACGAACTGCTCAACTTCGAGTACGTCCAGGTCATGCGCCAGATTCGCGGCCTGCCCAACCGCGGCCTGGTCGATAGCGAGGTGCGCTACACCGAGTGGCACCAGCCGCCGCTCTACTTCGCCTTCGCGGCGCTGTTCGGGCTGAGCGTGCCCGTGCCGGCGGCGGACACCAATCCGCCGCCGCCCATCGCGATGCCGGCCAACCCCCACTATCTGGCCACGCCGGCCGGCAACCGCAACCCGGTCGTCCACATCGGCCCGGCCAACACGCCGCTGCTCTACACCAGCCGGGTGGCGGCGGCGCTGCTGGGCGCGCTGGGCGTGGCCGCGCTCTATGCCGCCGGCAAGCGCGTCTATGGCCCGGCGGCCGGGCTGCTCATGGCCTCTGTCCTGGCCTTCCAGCCGACCTACATCCACCTGAGCGGCTCGGTCAACAACGATATGCCCCTGACGGCCGTGGTGGCGGTTGTCATGAGCTATGCTGTCTTGTTGATGGAGAGTAGCTCACGCAAAGGACGGGAAGGGAGCGAAGGGCGCCAAGAAGAGATCTCACGCAAAGACGCGGAGAACGCAAAGTTAAGAACTCTTAGCTTTGCGTTCTTTGCGTCTTTGCGCGAGATCTTCCCCTTCTTCGTCCTGGGCCTGCTCTGCGCGGCGGCGATTTTGACGAAGGCCAACGGGGTGTTTGTGCTGGCGTTTCCGGCGGTAGTGTGGTTGGGGCTGGTTATTGGCCGTTGGTCGCCAAGCGCTCCCCGCGCCGCATCTGAGGATGCGGACTCCGCGCGCGGCCCCGGCCCCTCGCCCCTTGCGGCCGCCGCGGCCACGGCCGCCGGGCTGCTGCCCCTCTGGGTGGGCTGGCTGTGGCTCAATGCGGTGCGGATGCGCGACGCGCTGGGGCTGTCGGGCAGCTTGCCCGTCGGCCGCGTCCTGCGCCTCAGCCCGCTCGACTTCAGCCACGTGCTCCCCTTCCTGCCCGCCGTCTGGCGCTCCTACTGGCTCGACTGGTCGGCCGGCGACGTGGGCTATGGGCCGGACTGGCTATACGCCTTTTGGCTGGCGGCGGTGGTGGGCATGTTGCTGGGCTGGATGAAGCGCAGGGGAGCAGGGGAGCAGGGGAGCAGGGGAGAGCCTCTTTCTCCCCGGCTCCCCGGCTCCCCAGCTCCCCTGCCAAACACGAGGCTCATCACACCAATGGTTGTCCTCGCCTTTCTCGGCATCTCGTACCTCTATTTCGCCGTCAAGGCGCTGACGGTCAAGGAGGCGGGCTGGATGGTGCCGGAGGGGCGTTGGTGGCTGCCGGGGCTGCCGATGCTGGCCTGGCTGCTGGCGGCGGGCTACGCGCGCTGGTGGTCGCCGCGCCGCCGCGAGCG
>JAIBAS010000016.1 GCA_019695075.1 Promineifilum sp.
GGCGTGGTCGCGGCCGGATGCGGCGGCCCGCGCCGCGCCCACCACGCCAGCCACGCCCCGCCGATACCCCAGGCCGTCACCAGAATGGTGATGACCCAGCCCAGGGTCGGAACGCCCCGCAACAGGATGAAGACCAGCAGGCCGAGAAGCAGCCACAGCCAGCGATAGCGCCCGGCGCGGGGCACGAAGCGCGTCACCAGATAGGTCGCCACGGCGTACATGGCGATGGCGATCGCGCCGTGGTTGAGAAAGGCCAGCAGCAGGGCGAAGGCCAGGGTGCTCAGTGGGTAGGCGATGGACCAGAACAGCCAGCCGACGTTCCACAGATCGATCCGCCCCAGCCAGATGCCGATCATCAGGATGAGGATGAAGACGAGGATGAAGGCGGCCACCGTAGCCCAGACGATGATCAGCCCCACCAGGCCGACGCCCAGCGCCACCAGCGGCCGGCCCTTGATGACCGCCGCCGATGCCTCCAAGGCCCGGCGCAGGAACCAGTAGGCGAACAGGCCGACGACAAGCAGCGGCAGATAGTCGCGCACGCGGAAGCGGAACCAATCCCACACGTCGCGGCCGGTAGTTTGGGCCTCCGGCTCGGTCTGCCCCGGGCGGGTGGACGTACCGATGAGGTCAATGACCACATCGTCGCCCACCGTCACCTGGCCCAGACCAGGCGCGCGGCCAACCAGCCGAGCCGCGGCCGTCGGCGCGGGGCCGAGGGTCGTGTCCATAAACAGGTTGAGGAACTGCACCAGCCCGGCGATGAGGCGGGTGTTGCGGCCGACGCCGCCTTGCAGATGCGCCCCCAGACTGAGGGCGACCAGGTCGCGGCCGATCTGCGCTCCGCGCGTCGAAGAGAGGCTGACGCCCAGGAAATAGAAGTTCTGGCCGACGGCCGCTTTGCTGCCCAACTGGGCGACGAGACCGAGGGTGTAGGCCCCGCCGTCTACCGCGCCATTAAGGGTGATGCGCTGGGCCATGACGAACAGGCTGCCTTCCACGTGGCCGTCAACGACCACCTCGCGCCCGGTGACAAAGGCGTTGCCGCGCACCGTGCCCGCCAGATGGACAATGTCGCCGGACAGGATCACATCGTTGTCCACGACTTCGCCGGCGGGGATGGTGTCGCCGCGCATGATGGCCTGAGCCAGAGCGGCCCGCGGCCCCCAGGCGAGGGCAATGAGAACGAGCAGGAGAAGAAGAGCGCTTCGTCTCAGGGTTGTGCGAGAGGGTGATGGCTGCATTGGGCGCTCCTTGTCTATGGCGATGCAATCATGGATTCTCTCTGTAGAGACGGCCCAACTATACCCGCGCGCCCACTTCCGTGCTAATGTAGAAGCGGGATAGCACGCTGATAAACGCTAAATTTCGCCGCCGGCAGCAAAAAACAGCGTTGGAATCCGCGTTAATCCGCGTGCCGTTCCGGGAGGTTCGCATGTTGAACAACGTAGGAATGGGCGTCGACCGGCTGGTGCTGCGGTCGATGCATATGCGGATGCCGGCGTCGTTCCATCAGATCGACGGGGGCACGCCAACGCTGGATGAGGTGTTGGCCGAGACGACCGTCGATACCAGCCGCACCCCGCCCGATAGCGTCTACGCCCCCGGTGAGCGCATCGTCTGGCTGCGGTCGGGCGACGAGGCGCTGCTGACCCACGTGCGCGTCAAGCTGAGCGCCGACCCGACCGCGCCCGTGCTCATCTTCCACCACGGCTTCAGCGAACTGCCCTACTACAACGCCTGGCAGCGTATCTTCCACCGGCCGGTGTCCTCCCCGCTGACGACTGTCTGCATCCAGGCCCCTTTCCACAACCACTGGCGCGAGCCGTTCCGCGAGGCGTTTCGCTCCGTGCGCCGTGTCTACCAGACGTTCGCCGGGTCGCTGCGGCTCATCGAGTTGGTGCAGCGCCAGTTCGAGAGCGCCGGCGCGGCCTACAGCGTCCTCGCCGGCGTCAGCTGGGGCGGCGTCACCAGTATGCTCTACGCCGGGACGTTCGGCGGCGTCCGCGCCGTGGCCCCCATGCTCTCCTCGCCCAATCTCGCCCAGGTGCTCTGGGACGGCGGCGAACTGGTGGGCATGGAGATGCCCATCAGCAAGCCGGAACTGGAGGCGCTGCTCGACTTCACGCCGCGCTGCGCCTATGACCCCACGCGCGTCTTCCCCCTGCTGGGTGAGACCGATGTCTTCTTTCAACTGGAGAAGCACGCCGGCCGCTTCGCCACCGAACCGGTCGTCGTCCCGCGCGCCCACATCTTCAGCCTCTACGGCGTCCGGCCGTTGCGCGAGCACATCCTGCGCGTGATGGGTTGGGCGGATGGGCATCCGTTGGAGTGAGCCGTGGGCGAAAGCGGGGGATGCAGGGGCCGGACAGGAGTCCGGGGGCGGGGGAGCGGGGGAGAAAGCGTGCCTCGCGCCGGGCGGCTGGCGGGGGCGCTGGGGCCGGTGGCGGTGGCGCTCGTCGCCCTGTGGCTCTATCGCGGGGCGTTGGGGCTGGCCTATTTTAATGACGATCCGACCGGCCACTTCGCCTGGATGGAGGGGCGGTCGGTTGTGGACTTCTTCACCGGCTCGGCCGCCTACGGCTATTACCGGCCGGTCGTCTTCACCGCCCTGCGCCTGTTCGAGCGCCTCTTCGGCAGCGCCGCCTGGCCCCACAACCCCGTCGCCGACCACGCTCTCCTGTTGCTGCTGCACGCGGCCAACACGGCGCTGATGTGGCGCTTGGCGCGGGCGCTGGCGCGGCCGTCGGGGCGCGGCGGCGCGGCCTTCGCCTGGCTGGCGGCCCTCCTCTTCGCCGCTCTGCCCTTCAGCTACGAAGCCGTCGCCTACGTCGCCTCGCTGACGCACCCGCTGGTCGTCTTCTGGGTGCTGGCTACGTTGCACCTGTACCTACGACGGCTGACTGCCGACCGCCGACGGCCGACCGCCGACCGCCGACTACAGGCCACAGGCCACGGACAACTGGCCACTGCCCCATTGCCCACTGCCCACTGGCTACTGTCCACTGTCCACTGTCCACTGGTCACTGCCCTCCTCGCCCTACTGACCCACGAAAACGGTCTCCTCGTCCTGCCGGCGCTGCTGGGCGTCGATTGGCTGCGGCGGCCGGGCGATTCCGCCGGCGACCGGCTGCGGCGGCTGTGGCCGGTGGGCGCGCTGGCGGCGCTCTACGCCGTCCTGTGGCTGGCCATTCCCAAGAACAGCGGCCAGGGCCTCAATGCTCCGACCGACATCG
>JAIBAS010000136.1 GCA_019695075.1 Promineifilum sp.
GCCCACGACTTTCGCGGCGTGCGGGACGGCCACTTCTTTCCCGCCGCGCCGCCGGCCGCGGAGACCGGCTGGCCGGCCGCGCGCGTGCCGCTCATGGTCGGCTGGAACTCGGCCGAAATGGACTACCGTATGTTACTGGGCAACCGCCAGCCCACGCCGCGCAACTACGCCGCGGCCGTGCGCGGCCTGTATGGCGAGGCGGCCGGCGACGTGCTGCGGCTCTACCCCGGCGCGACGGCGGCGCAAGTCAGGCAATCGGCCACGGATCTGGCGAGCGACCGGTTCATCGTCTACAGCGCCTGGAAGTGGGCCGACGACCAGCGCGCCGCCGGCGCGCCACTCTATCGCTATCTGTACGCCCACCCGCGGCCATCGATGACGCCGGAAATGGCCGGCGCGCTGTCGGGGCTGGCCGGCGGGATCATTGACGCGGCGCAGGCGCACGCCGCCATCGCCCTGCCGCCGCCGGCCGAGGGCGCGGTGCATTCGGCCGATATCGAGTACGCGCTGGGCAATCTGGACACCAACCACGTCTATGCCTGGACGGCCGAAGATGCGCAGGTATCGGCGCTGATGCAGAGCTATTACGCCAACTTCATCACGACCGGCGACCCCAATGGGCCGGGGCTGCCCGCCTGGCCGCGCAGCGATGGGGGGCCGGAGATGCAATACCTGGTCTGGGACGTGGCCCCACGGGTGGAAGCGGAACGTCACCGCGAGCGCTATGAGTTGCTCGACCGGTTCTACCGGTCGTGAGAAAGCTTCTCGGAATCGCAAGCAGGACGCTGTTGGACTGTTGCTAACGAGACGATGTAGGGCGATTTACCAAATCGCCCGACGACATGGAGATCGATCATGCATATTGGACTGCAAATCCCATCGTTCAAGTACCCCGGCGGCACGGCCGCCATCCGCCCCAGGCTGAAGGAGATCGTCACCACGGCCGAAGGCGCCGGGTTCTATAGCCTGTGGGTGATGGATCACTTCTATCAAATCAAGGGCCTGTTCGGCGAGGCCTATACCGACCCGATGATGGAGGCCTATACCACGCTCGGCTACTTTGCCGGGCTGACGGAACGCGCCTATCTCGGCGTGCTGGTGACGGGCGTCATCTATCGCCATCCGTCGGTGCTGCTGAAGATGGTCAACACGCTGGATATTCTGGCCGGCGGCCGGACCTATCTCGGCATCGGCGCGGCCTGGTATGAAGACGAGGCCAAAGGCTATGGCATCCCCTATCCCTCCACCTCGGCGCGCTTCGAGCAACTGGAGGACAACCTGAAGCTGGCCAAGGCGCTCTGGGCGAGCGATGAGACCTCGTTCGAGGGCCAGCACTTCTCCGCGCCGGCCATCACCAACAATCCCCGGCCGCTGTCAACACCCCATCCGCGCCTGATGGTTGGCGGCACCGGCCCGAACAAGACCCTGCGCATGGTCGCTGAGTACGCCGACGCCTGCAATATCGGCGACTGGGTGGGGCGCGACAACGTGCAAAAGGCGCTGGATACCCTGAAAGGCCATTGTGATTCTCTGGGGCGCGATTACGACACCATCGAGAAAACGTCCCTATGCACCGTGCATCTCTCCGGCAAGGACACGGTTGGCAGCACGATGGCCCGGCTTGAAGACCTGTCAGCAATGGGCTTCACCCACGCGATATTCAACATGCCGGATGTGTACGCGATTTCGCCACTGGAGACGTTCGGCAAGGAGATCATCCCGGCCGCGGCTGAGCTGTAGATGGAGCGATCAATCAGACCACGGGAGTAAACTCAACAGTGCGTAACCTGACCCATTGGCTACTTCTCATTCTGGCCCTGTTGCTGGTCGCCTGCGATGGGGATAACGCCGCTCCTGCGGCCGAACCGCCGACGGCCGCGGCCGTGACCGAACCGGTAGCGACCGCAATTGAAGTAACCGAGCCGGTTATCCCCACGGCGACGGCGGCTGAGGTCGTTGCAACTGAGATCGTAGCGACTGAAGCCCCGGTCGAGGCCGCCCCCGAGGCAAGCCCAACGAGTAGCCCCACGAACACACCTGTAGCCGCGGCCAACCCGCCTCTGCCCCAGGAAATCACCCTGCCGCCGGGCTTCCACATCGGCTATTACGCTGAGAATGTGCCCAACGCCCGGTCGATGGCCCTGAGTCCTGACGGCACGCTCTTTGTCGGCACGCTGGCGCAGGGCAGCCTGTACGCCATTCGCGACACCAATCAGGATTACGTGGCCGATGAGGTCATCACCCTGGCCCAGGGCATGAACTCGCCCAACGGCGTGGCTTTCCGCGATGGCGCTCTCTATGTGGCCGAGATCAACCGGGTTCTGCGTTACGACAACATCGAAGAGAGCCTGCCGCAGCTGCCGGAACCGGTGGTCATCAACGCCGACTACCCCAGCGACGCGCCCCACGGCTGGAAGTTCATTCGCTTCGGGCCGGACGGCCGTCTGTACGTGCCCGTGGGCGCGCCCTGCAATGTCTGCGCCATCGAGGACACGCCCTATGGCAAGATCACCAGCCTTGCCGCGGACGGGTCTGACTATCAGGTCTACGCCGACGGCGTGCGCAACTCGGTCGGGTTCGACTGGCAGCCCGAGACCGGCGTGCTGTGGTTCACCGACAACGGCCGCGACGGCCTCGGCGACGACGTGCCGCCCGATGAGCTGAATCGCGCCCCCGAAGCCGGGCTGCACTTCGGCTTTCCCTACTGCCACGGCGGAACCATTCCTGATCCTGACTTCGGCCGCCAGCGCGCGTGCGACGAATTCACCCCGCCGGCCCAGACGCTCGGCCCGCACGTGGCCGCGCTGGGCATGCGCTTCTACACCGGCAACCTGTTCCCGGCCGAATACCACAACCAGATCTTCATCGCCGAACACGGCTCCTGGAACCGCACGCAGCCGATCGGCTACCGCGTCACCCTGGTTCGCCTGGAAGGGGATGAGACGGTCAGTTACGAACCTTTCGCCGAGGGTTGGCTGCGGGACAACGGCGAAGTCTGGGGTCGCCCGGTGGACGTGCAGGTGATGCCGGATGGGTCGCTGCTGGTCTCGGATGACACGGCCGGGGCGATCTATCGCATCTGGTACGATCCGGCGGGCAATTGATGAAACGCAGGTCATCCCCGCGGGGGACAGACCTCAAACAGAAATAGCAAGAAGGTGTTTAATCATGAAAGCAACGGTTATGCATGGCCCCGGCGACGTTCGGATCGAGAACGTCCCCGACGCCACGATGATGGAACCCACTGACGCCCTAGTGGTCGTCACCCGCGCGGCTATCTGTGGCAGCGACCTGTGGCCGTATCGCGGCTACGGGGAGTTCGGCGAGACGGGCAACCGCATGGGCCACGAATTCATCGGTATTGTTGAGGCCGTGGGCGCGGAGGTACGCACGCTGAAGCCGGGCGATCTCGTCGCCGCGCCGTTTGCCATTTCCGACGGCACGTGCGTCTTCTGCCGCGAGGGCCTGCACACCTCCTGCGTCCACGGCGCGTGGTGGGGCGGCACAACCCAGGACGGCGGCCAGGGCGAAGCGGTGCGCGTGCCCTATGCCGACGGCACGCTCTTTCCCCTGCCGGTGGGACGCGACGACGCCCTGATGCCCTCGCTGCTGACGCTCACCGACGTGATGGCCACCGGTCACCACGCCGCCGTCACCGCGCGCGTCGGCCCTGGCAAGATCGCCGCCGTGGTCGGCGACGGCGCGGTCGGCCTGTGCGCCGTCATTGCCGCCAAACGCCTGGGCGCGGAGCAGATCATCCTCATGGGCCGCCAGCCCGACCGCCTGGCGCTGGGCCGCGCCTTTGGAGCGACCGACGTCGTCACCGCGCGCGGCGACGAAGCTGTGGAACAGGTGCGCCAGCTGACCGGGGGCCACGGGGCGCATGCCGTGTTGGAGTGCGTGGGATCGGGCCTGTCGATGAGGACGGCGCTCAATGTTGCCCGGCCGGGCGGGGCCATCGGCCGCGTGGGCGTGCCGCACGAGGTCAAGATTCCCGCCTCCAACCCGACGTTCTTCAAGAACCTGACCATCAGCGGCGGGCCGGCCCCGGCGCGCGCCTACTTCGACGTGCTGTTGCCCGATGTTCTGGAAGGCCGCATTGAACCGGGCCGCGTCTTCGACTTCGTCGGCCCGCTCGACAGCGTGCCGGACGGCTACCGGGCGATGGACGCGCGCGAGGCGATCAAGGTCATGATTGCGTTCAACCAGTAGGCCAACAACACAGCCGTTCCGCTTGATGCCCTAAGACAAGAGGCGCAGTCAGATGGATATTGAAACATTACGCCAATGGATCGCCGCGCGTGATTCGTTCAGCGTCCTGGAAACGATAGATGTCCACACCGGGGTGAGGTGTGTCCTGCATGAGTTCGACTATGTGATTGAAGCGCCGAACTGGACGCGGGACGGCCGATACCTGGTCTACAATGCCAGGGGGCGTCTATACACCTACGAACTGGGCACGGGCGAAATCAGGGCAATCGACGCCGGTTTGGCCATCGACTGTAACAATGATCACGTCCTCTCGCCCGACAACAGCCAACTCGCGGTCAGCCACTTCACGAACGAAGATGCGACCTCAAGGATCTATATCGTTCCCTTTGTCGGGGGCGAACCCCGGCTCGTGACCGAAAAAGGCCCTAGCTATCTGCACGGCTGGTCGCCGGACGGGGAGCGGCTGGCCTATTGCGCCGAGCGGAACGGCCAGTACGATGTCTACACCATTTCCGTAAACGGCGGCGCGGAAACACAGCTCACCGACACACCGGGGTTGGACGATGGCCCGGAGTATTCGCCCGACGGCGCCATCTGGTTTAACTCGACCCGCACCGGGCTGATGCAAATCTGGCGCATGAAAGCCGATGGCTCCGAACAGACCCACATGGTCAGGGAAGACGCCAACTGCTGGTTCCCCCACGTCTCCCCGGATGGGCATTGGGTGGTGTACATCGCCTATGGCCAAAACGACGTGGACGCCGGCGACCATCCGCCGAACAAGCATGTCGAACTCAGGCTGATCCCGGCCGAGGGGGGTGACTCGAGGACAATTGTCAGGCTCTTTGGCGGGCAGGGAACGCTCAACGTCAACTCCTGGTCGCCGGATAACCGCACGATTGCCTTTGTCTCGTATCGGCTCAAGAACGAGGGCTGATCCGGATCAGCCGTGGACATTGTCGAATGACGGTTCGCAATCTTGGAAAGGAGATATTCCGATGGCTACATGGACAAGCGATGAGTTGAACAAGATCGGCACGGCCGAAGAGCTGCGGATCGCCGGGCTGAAGCCGGACGGCACGCTGCGCAAGCCGACGATCATCTGGGTGGTGCGCGTCGGCGACGGGTTGTATGTGCGGTCGGTGAACGGCCGATCCTCCGGCTGGTTCCGGGGCATTCAGGCGGGGCACGAAGGCCGCATCTGGGCCGGTGGGGTGCAAAAAGACGTCACGTTCGTGGAGATACCAGACCCGGCCATCAACGAACAGATCGACCGGGCCTATGCCACCAAATACCGCCGCTACGCTGCCAGCATCATTGACAGCATTAATGGCCCGAAGGCCGGCGCGGCCACACTCCAACTGCTGCCGCGCTAAATCGGTATCAGCTGGCTCAGTCTAATGGGGAGAGCCGAACACGACAGCACGTTCTCTGAGAAACAAGCGCATTGAAAGGAGCCACAAAATGAACACCGTGAAACTCGGTCATACCGGCTTGGACGTTTCCCCGATTTGCCTGGGCTGCATGAGCTTCGGCACGGCCGAAAACTGGGTCCACAATCCGTGGGCGCTGGATGAAGAGGCCAGCCGCGCCATCATCAAGAAGGCGCTGGAGATGGGCGTCAACTTCTTCGACACGGCCAACATGTATGCCTATGGTCACAGCGAGGAGATCCTTGGCCGGGCCATGAAGGATTTTGCCAACCGGGATGAAGTCGTCATTGCCACCAAGGTTTGTTCACCCATGAACCGGAAGCCCAATGGCGGCGGCCTTTCCCGCAAACACATCATGAGCCAGGTGGATCAAAGCCTGAGACGCCTGGGCACGGATTACATCGACCTCTACATCATTCACCGCTGGGATTACGCCACGCCCATCGAAGAAACGATGGCCGCCTTGGATGACGTTGTCAAAGCGGGCAAGGCGCGCTACATCGGCGCGTCGGCCATGTATGCCTGGCAGTTCCAGAAGGCGCTGCACGTGGCCGAGCGGAACGGCTGGACGCGCTTTGTGTCCATGCAGAACCACTATAACCTCATCTACCGCGAAGAAGAGCGGGAGATGATGCCGCTGTGCGTGGAGGAGAAGGTCGCGGCCACGCCCTACAGCCCGCTGGCGTCGGGGCGTCTGGCCCGCAACTGGTCGGAGACGACCACGCGCCTGGAGACCGACCCCATCGCCCGGCAGAAGTACGACGCCACGGCCGCCGCCGACAAGGTGGTGGTCGAGCGCGTGGCCGAGATGGCCGAGAAGTACGGCGTGCCCATGGGCCACATCGCCCTGGCGTGGATGCTGCACAAGCGGCCCGTGGTCGCCCCGGTCATCGGGGCTACGAAGCTATCGCACCTGGAGAGCGCCGTCGCCGCGACGGACGTCAAACTGGCGCTGGACGACATCGCCTATCTGGAGGAGCCATACGTGCCCCATCCCATCGTGGGCCTGATTCCGTACAGCGGGCAGTTGCTCACGGCGAGCAGATGAACGAAGGCTACTCTTAAGCAAAGGTACACTCCAATCCGATCAGTCATAGAAGCAGAACAACGATGGAATACAACCGATTGGGTTCAACAGGAATGAAAGTGTCGCGCATTTGCCTCGGCTGCATGAGCTTCGGGCAGCGCACCGAAAGTTGGCCGTGGGCGCTGGATGAAGAAGACAGCCGTCCATTCATCAAGAAGGCCCTTGAGATGGGCATCAACTTCTTTGATACCGCCAATGCCTACTCCGAAAACGGCATGAGCGAGGTCGTCGTCGGCCGGGCGCTACGGGATTTCGCCGCCCGCGACGACGTGGTGATCGCCACAAAAGTCTTCTTCCCGATCGGGCAAGGCCCCAACGACAAAGGGCTATCCCGCAAACACATCATGAGTTCGATCGACGCCAGCCTGAAGCGGCTGGGAACGGACTACGTCGATCTCTACCAGGTTCACCGTTGGGATTATGAAACTCCCATTGAAGAGACGCTGGAAGCGTTGAACGACATCGTGCGCGCGGGCAAAGCGCGTTACATTGGTGCGTCGTCCATGTATGCCTGGCAGTTTGCCAAGGCGCTTTTCACCCAGGACCTGCACGGCTGGACGCGCTTTGTCTCCATGCAGAATCTCCACAACCTGATTTACCGCGAAGAGGAACGGGAGATGTTCCCCCTCTGTGAAGATCAGAAGATCGGTCTGCTGCCCTGGTCGCCGCTGGCCGCCGGAAGGCTGGCCCGCAAGCCCGACCAAGAAGGGGAAGCAACACGACGCGCCCAGACCGATACGGTCGGGGGACGCCTTTTTGAGGAGAAAGATACGACGATCATCCAGCGGGTGCATGAGGTGGCCGGGGCGCATGGAGTGTCAATGGCCCAGGTGGCGTTGGCCTGGTCGCTATCCAAATCCGCGGTTACGTCGCCAATCATCGGCGCAACCAAGATGCATCACCTGGAAGATGCCGTGGCGGCGCTTTCCGTCCGACTCACCGAAGAGGAACTCAAGCGCCTGGAAGAACCCTATGTGCCGCATGAGGTGCGCGGACATCGCTAGGCCGAGCTATTTGGTAGCTGATCAAGAGAGGTCAATGATGCAAGAAGTCGTTTTGAACAATGGAGTGGCCATGCCCATCCTGGGGTATGGCGTCTTTCAGATACCGGACGCGGCCGAATGCGAACGGTGCGTGCTGGACGCGCTGGCAACCGGCTATCGTCTGATCGATACCGCGGCGGCCTATTTGAACGAGGTCGCCGTTGGCAACGCCATCAGGGGCAGCGGCGTCCCCAGAGAAGAGATCTTTGTCACCACCAAACTCTGGATTCAGGACGCCGGCTATGAGAACACCAAAAAGGCCTTTGAGAAATCCCTGGCCCGGCTGCAATTGGACTACCTGGACCTGTACCTGATTCACCAGCCCTACGGCGACGTATACGGCTCCTGGCGGGCGATGGAGGAACTGTACCGAGAGGGCAAGGTCAGGGCCATTGGCGTCAGCAACTTCTACGCGGATCGGCTTGTGGACCTGAGCATCCACAACGAGGTCACACCGGTGATCAATCAGGTCGAAGTTCACCCCTTTTTCCAGCAGGCCGAGGCGCAGCAGATCATGCGGGAAAGCGGGGTGCAGATGGAATCCTGGGGGCCGTTTGCCGAGGGCAAGAACGGCATCTTCCAGAACCCGGCGCTCCTCTCGGTTGCCCGGAAACACGGCAAGACCACCGCGCAGGTGATTCTGCGCTGGCTGACTCAACGAGAAGTCGTTGTCATTCCCAAAACCGTGCGCAAGGAGCGCATGATGGAGAACTTCTCCGTCTTCGATTTTGATTTGAGTCCGGGAGAGATGGAGGCGATCCGGGCGCTGGACACCCACCAGAGTCTGTTCATCGATCACCGCGATCCGGCAATCGTGCGACGGTTCGGCGGCACAAAGCTGAACATCTAGGCGCGGGGCGCGCCTCCGGTCAGGTAGAGGTGGATGGCGACATCCATCTCTGAACAACTAGGAGCGTGGGCGCACCCCTCCCATCGTGGGCTTGATCCCCAATCGCAGTCAAGGACAGGGCGTAGGAAGCCGGCTTTCAATCGACAGAGGACGTTATTGTGACGCATACCAACATACCCACCATGCCACAAAATGCAGCCGCAAAACGAAGGCTTACTCTGGGCATAACGGCCGTTTTCACGACCCAGTTTGTCAGTTTCCTGTTCATCAACGCCCGGAACATTGCCCAGCCGCAAATGATCGCTGAATTTGACGGCATCGCCCTGTTCTCGTGGCTGATCGCGCTGCCCGCGCTGGCGGGATCGGCCTCGACCTTGCTCTTCGGCAAGCTGTCCGACATGTATGGGCGGCGCGCCATCTTGCTCACTTCGATGACGCTCTTCGGGATTGGGCTGGCCCTCACCACCCAGGTCACCTCGATGCCCCTCCTGGTCGCCTCGGCCACGCTGATGAGTATCGGCCATTTTCCCATCGTCCCCCTCTGCTTCACGGCCATGGGCGATCTATTCTCCGCCAGGGAGTTGGCCAAGTGGACGGGGCTGCTCAACCTGCCCACCGGCATTGCGGCCATCATCGGCCCCGTGCTGGGCGGGGTCATCGCCCAGAGCGTCTTCGGTTGGCGCGCGCTGTATTGGGGCACGCTGCCGTTGCTCCTGCTGGCCGGTATCCTGGTGGCCGTAACGCTGCCCAAAGCCACGTCGGCGAAAAAACCCCGGGTGGACGTCTGGGGCACGCTGCTGATGATCCTCGCCACCACCACCCTCATCTTCGGGTTTTCCCGCTTGGGCATGCCGGGCATGTTGGGGACGGGGGCGATGCTGCTGGCTGTGTCCGCGGTGGCGTGGGCTGGGTTCATCCGCATTGAAAGGCGAGCGGCCGCGCCCATCCTGGCCCCCCAGGTGCTCTCCAACCGCACCTTTGTCACCGCCGCCGTCACGAACTTTCTGTCTTGCCTTGGGTTGCTGGGGATCGTGGCTTACTCGCCCATTTTCGTGCAGGACGTCATGAGCGTCAGCCCGGCCATGAGCGGATCGATGATGACCCCTTATACAGTGATCGCCGCCTTCATCGGCATCCCGGTCGGCTTCCTGCTGGCGCGAACCGGAAGATACAAGTGGATGTATCTCGTGGGTTACACCATTGTGACCCTGTGCCTGTTGGCCATGTGGCGCTTTACCGCCGCGACGTCGATCTGGGTCTTTGTGCTGGTCACGGCGACCGCCGGCGTGGGGTTAGGCACAACCGTCACGCTGAATACCCTGGTGGCGCAATTTGCCGTCCCTCGACGGCTGCTGGGCGTGGCCGTCGGCGGCATGTTCTTCTTTCAGATGATCGGCCTTTCCGTTGGCCCCGCCATTTTGGGCATTGCCCAGAACAGCGCCCCCGACCTGGAGCGCGGCCTGCAACTGGTTTTCCTGGTCGGCGCGGTGGCGATGGCGGTGGCCTTGCTGATCATCCTGACCATTCCGGAGGTGTCGGTGGATGGGGAGGGGGTGGACTCAAGCGGGTGAAGGTCGCACATCATATAACCAAAACCACCCGCCCCGCCCTCCCCGCCCCCTCCACATACTCATGCGCCCGCGCAATCTCCGCCAACGAAAACCTTGCCGCAATGTCCAGCCCCGGCCAGCCCGCGGTGAAAGCCTGGTTGACGGCGCGGGCGGCTTCCTGTTTCGCGGCGGCGGGTACGTCGTCGCTGCCGACGAAGTAGAGGCGCGCGTTGCCGAAAACGAGTAGCCAGAATGGGATTTGCGGCGTTGACGTGTCACTGGCATAAACGGCGATAGAGCCGCCCTGCGCCAGCACGTCCACGTCGGTGTGAATGTTGGCCCCGAAAGCGACCTCGACAATGTGGTCAACCCCTCCGGGGGCGAATGCCTGGATGCGTTCGGCTAAATTCTCACCGGTTAATACGGCTTCATCCGCGTTCATGCGCGCGGCCATTTCCTTTTCGCGCTCAGAGCGGACGGTGGCGATCACCCGCGCGCCGGCGCGATGGGCCAGTTGAACGGCCGTCGCGCCGACCGCGCCGGCGCCGCCCTGCACCAGGACGACTTTCCCCGCCACCGCGCCGGCCACGTGAACCGCCCGATGAGCGGTGATCGCCG
>JAIBAS010000609.1 GCA_019695075.1 Promineifilum sp.
CCACCGACCACTACCAATGCACAAATTCACCGTTCTCTACTACCGCGTTGACGACGAGATGGCCCTGGAGGAGTTCTTCAGCAGCACGCATCTGCCGCTGCTGGAGAGCCTGCCGGGGCTGCGCGCCGTCGAGGTCAGCCGCGTGCTGGGCCAGCCGATGGGCCAGTCGCGCTTCACGCTGACCGTCGAGGCCATGTTCGACAGCCGGCCCGCGCTGGAGGCGGCCCTGAGCACCGCGGCGGGCGTGACGCTGATGAACGCCCTGCGGCCGTGGGCGGAGAACCGGCTGATCACCTGGTACTACGCCGATACCTTCAGCAGCGACCAGACCCCTTAGTTCCTCGCCCCGCCCACCCCTTCTAATGGGGACAAAACATTAGAATATCGCGGATTGCCCCACTAATGGGCTTTACAACGCCCGCGTTTTGTGCATAATACAGACCGTCCAAGCGACGCAAGGAACCTCCCCCAGGTTAGCGGACAGATTAATATCCCACTCTTCCAAGGAGAGATGTTTCCCATGAAAGACGTGTATGGTCTGCATCTGATGATGCGCGTTGCCAACGTGCGCGACCGCGCCGCGCTGGGCGACGGCGAAACAATCGACCGCTTCCTTGTGGATCTGGTCCACGAACTGGGCATGAATGTGCTGGCCGGGCCGATGGTCACCGAAGAGGCCGGCGAGCCGCAACGCGCCGGCTATTCCGGCGTCATCATCCTCTACGAATCCCACGCCGCCATCCACACCTACAGCACCCTGGGCCAGGCGTTCGTGGACGTGTTCTCGTGCAAGCCCTATGACACCTCGCGCGTCGAGGCGGTCATGAGCCGCCACTTCGGCGCGTTCGAGGTCGTCGAGCAGACGACGCTCGGCCGCGGCGTCCACTGGGGCAGCAATGTCGAGCGCGAGATGCAGCAGTGGAGCGCGGCCCGCGAGACGGAAACGCAACCGGCCGGCGGCTTTGGCTGAGTGGTGGACAGGCAATCCCGATGACTTCGCCTCTCCTGTCTCCTCTCGCCCCATCCACCAACTGACAAAGGAATCGCTATGGCTCATCCCGTGAATCCCGCCCTGGGCGGACATCTGCTGGCTTACTCCGGCGTGCCGACCTTCATGCGCCAGACGCCGACGCGCGACCTGCGCGGCGTGGACGTGGCCATCGTTGGCGTGCCCTTCGATAGCGGCGCGACCAGCTTCCGCGGCGGCACGCGCTTCGGCCCGCGCAAGATCCGCGAGGCGTCGCTGGCCCTCTGGGGCCACCACCCCATCCACGGCGTCGCCCCGGCCGAGGCGCTGACCATCGCCGACTACGGCGACGCGGCTATCGAGATGGCCAGTATCGAGAAGACGATGGCCAACATCACCGCCGAAGTCGGCGCGGCGCTGGCCCAGGGGCCGATGGTCGTGGCTCTGGGCGGCGACCACTCCATCAGCCTGCCGCTGCTGCGGGCGCAGGCGGCCAACGCGCGGAACGCGGGCTATGGCCCGCCGGCCCTCGTCCACTTCGACGCCCACACCGACGTCGAGCCGGGCGACTATGAGCACGGCACGGTCTTCCGCCACGCCATCGAGGAGGGACTGATCGACCCGGCGGCGACCATCCAGGTCGGCATCCGCGGCTCGCTCTACTTCCCGGATGATCTCAACGTCGCCCGGCAGTTGGGCATCCGCGTGCTGACCATCGACGACTGCTTCGAGATGGGCATCCCCGCCGTCGTCGCCGCCATCCGCGAGACGGTCGGCGACCGCCGGACTTACGTCACCCTCGACATCGACGCTGCCGACCCAGCCTTCGCCCCAGGCACGGGCACGCCGGAGCCGGGCGGCTTCAGCAGCTACCAGATGCTCCAGCTCATGCGCGGCCTGAAGGGGCTGAACCTGGTGGGCATGGACATCGTCGAAGTCAGCCCGCCCTATGACCATGCCGACATCACTGCCCTGCTGGCGGCGAATCTGGTGTTTGAGTACCTGTGCCTGGTGGCATTAAACCGGGCTTAGTTTAAGAAGATCGCACGCAAAGACGCAAAGCACGCCAAGCTCAGTATTCTGAGCTTAGTGGGCTTTGCGTCTTTGCGTGAGGTTATTCCGTGAGGAGTAAGATGACAGACGGACCGATCAGCCGCTTCCTGCGGCATCATTACCGGCACTTCAACGCGGCGACGGTCATCGACGCCGCCGACGGCTACAAGCGCCACCTCGACGCCGGCGGGGCCATGCTCGTCACGCTGGCCGGGGCGATGAGCACGGCCGAACTGGGCCTGTCGCTGGCGGAGATGATCCGCCGCGACAAGGTGCAGGCCATCTCCTGCACCGGGGCCAACCTGGAGGAAGACCTCTTCAACCTGGTGGCCCACGACTTCTATGAGCGCGTGCCCCACTACCGCGACCTGACGCCGGCCGACGAGCTGGCCCTGCTGGGGCGGCACATGAACCGCGTCACCGACACCTGCATCCCGGAGGAGGAGGCCATGCGCCGCCTCGAAACGGCGCTGGTGGATGAGTGGACGCGGGCCGACCGCGCCGGCGAGCGCGCTTTCCCGCACGAGTTCATGTACCGCGTGTTGCGCTCCGGCGTGCTGGCGCAGTATTATCAGATCGACCCCGCGGACTCGTGGATGCTGGCCGCGGCCGAGAAGAACCTGCCGATGGTCGTGCCCGGCTGGGAGGATTCGACGATGGGCAACATGTACGCCGCCCACGTGATGAGCGGCGACATCGCCAACGTCCACACCGTGCGCACGGGCATCGAGTACATGGCCTATCTGGCCAACTGGTATGCCGCCGTGGCCCCGACGCGCGCGGTCGGCTTCTTCCAGATCGGCGGCGGCATCGCCGGCGACTTCCCCATCTGCGTCGTGCCTATGCTGCACCAGGATTTAGGCCAGACGAACGTGCCCCTGTGGGGCTACTTCTGCCAGATCGGCGACTCGACCACCAGCTACGGCAGCTACAGCGGGGCCGTGCCCAACGAGAAGATCACCTGGGGCAAGTTGGGCGTGGACACGCCACGGTACATGATCGAATCGGACGCGACGATTGTTGCGCCGCTCATCTTTGCGCTGGTGATGGAACAATAGGCCCCAGCGCACGGACGCAAAAAAAGACCTGACCGGTTATCCCCAACCGGCCAGGTCTTTTTGTTGCCACCTGTAGGGGCGGGTCTTAGACCCGCCCCTACGACCAGCGCCTTACTCGCCTTGAGGGCGATTCTTTAATTC